>NZ_JBSWXD010000036.1:0-44498 GCF_056160425.1 Micromonospora sp. ABR4_055 | reverse complement strand
GCCGGCGACCGACCGACCGGCCCGCCGGCCGGGGCCGGGAGCAGCTCGCGGTGGCCGGCCGGGCCACGCAGCCGCCGGGCCACCCGACCGGTCGCCACCAGCAGCTCCGGATCGGTGCGGTAGCAGACCGGCAGCAGGATCTGCCGGGCGGGCGCGCCCGAGGCAGTCCGGAACCGGTGCCTGAACGCCGGCACGATGCCCGGATCGGCGCCCCGGAACGCGTACGTCGAGGAGTCCGGGTCGGCGAACACGACCAGCGGCCGCCCGCCGCCGGCGAGCAGGCCGAGCAGCTCGACCTGCGCCGGGTCGGTGTCGGCCAGTTCGTCGACGTAGATGTAGGACAGCCGGCCCCGTTCGGCCTCAAGCAGCGGCGGATCGTCGGTGAGCAGCCCGGTGGCGGCCCGGACCAGCTCGGCGTGGTCGTAGCCGATCGAACCCCGGTTGCTGACGTCGCGCAGCGCGAGAACCGCGACGTACTGGCGCAGGAAGCGGGCCGCCGCCGGCCAGTCTGCCCGGCCCAGCCGTTCACCGAGCCGGGCCAGCTCGACCGGCCCGACACCACGTTCGGTGGCCCGCTGCAGCAGGTCGCGCAGCTGAGTGGCGAACGCCCTGGTGGGCAGGGCGGCGCGCAACTCCGGCGGCCAGCCGACCGGGTCACCGATCTGGTCACCGATCTGATTGCCGGCCGGGCCGGTGGTGGCGGCGGTCGGGCCGTCCAGTCCGGTGGCCCCTGGCTGCGGGCCGGCCACGTCCAGCAGTTCGCGGATGATCAGATCCTGCTCGGGGCCGGTGAGCAGCCGCGGCGACGGCTCACCCCGTTCGGCGGCGGCACGGCGCAACAGGCCGAACGCGTAGCCGGGAAACGTTCGTACCAGGGGTTCGTGCAACACCCGCCGGGAGCCGGCGGCGATCGCCGCCTCGATCCGTCGGCGCAGTGCGACGGCGGCCCGCCGGTTGAAGGTGAGCACCAGGATCCGCTCCGGGTCGGTCCCCTCGGCGACCCGGGTGGCGACCGCGTCGACCAGGGTGCTGGTCTTGCCGGTACCCGGACCGCCGACGACCAGCAGCGGTCCGTCGGTGTGCGTGACCACTGCCTGCTGCGCGGAGTCGTCGAAGCGCGCCGGCTCGGCCTGCGCCGGCCGGCGGACCAGCCGGTACGCCTGCACGCCGCTCATCTCACCACGACGATGGGACAGCTGTCGGCAGCCGGGTGGCCGGCACGCCGGGTCGCGGGCACGCCGGACTGCAGGGATCCGGTCAATCGAGCCGGGCCTCGATCTCGTCCAGCGCCGCCGGCACTGAATCGACGACAATCAGCATCTCCCGGGCCGACCACCCGACGAACGCCGTCTCCGCCAGCGCCGTCAGCCAGTCCAGCAGCCCTTGGTAGAAGCCGTCGGTGTCGACGAGGACCACCGGTTTGCGGTGCAGCCCGAGCACCGCCGTGGTCCACACCTCGAACAGTTCGTCCAAAGTGCCGAGGCCGCCGGGCAGGGTGACGAACGCATCCGACTTTTCGATCATCAGCGTCTTACGGCTGGCCATCCCGTCGGTGACGACGAGTTCGTCGGAGCGGGTGTCGGCCACTTCCAGGTCGACCAGCGACTGCGGGATCACCCCGAGGGTCCAGCCGCCGCCGGCCCGGGTGCCGTCCGCGAGCGCACCCATCATGCCGACGCAGCCGCCGCCGGAGACCAGGGTGTGCCCACGCCGGGCCAGCTCCCGTCCGGTCTCGGCGGCCAGGTCGAGCCACCGCTGCTCAAGGGTGCGCGACGAGGCGCAGAAGACTCCGATCGCGGCCATCCGTGCTGCTCCTCTCACTCCGCCGGCCGGTGGTCCCCGGCCGGTGCCCGTTCGTCGGCCTGCCGCTCGGCCGCGATCTGGGCGTGCGCCGTCTGGCGCAGCGCCTCCTGCTCTGCGGCGAGGGCGGCGTCCGCGTCGACGATGTGCCGTACCGCCTCGGCGACGTCGTCGGTCAGGCAGAGCAGGTCGAGATCGGCATCGCCGATCCGCCCCTGCGCCTGCATCGTGTCACGCAGCCAGTCGACCAGTCCGGACCAGTACCCGGTGCCCATCAGCACCACCGGGAACCTGGTCACCTTGCCGGTCTGCACCAGGGTGAGCGCCTCGAACAACTCGTCCATGGTGCCGAACCCGCCGGGCAGCACCACGAACGCCTGGGCGTACTTGACGAACATGGTCTTGCGGGCGAAGAAGTAACGGAAGTTGATGCCGACCTCCACCCATTCGTTGATGCCCTGCTCGAACGGCAATTCGATGCCGAGCCCCACCGACACGCCGCCGGCCTCGGTGGCACCCCGGTTGGCCGCCTCCATCACACCGGGACCGCCGCCGGTGATCACGGCGTAGCCGGCACCGGCGAGCGCACGGCCCAGTTCTTCGGCGAGCCGGCATTCAGGGCTGCCCGACGCGCTGCGGGCTGAACCGAAAACACTGACCGCCGGCGGCAGATCAGCGAGAGTGTCGAACCCTTCGACGAACTCCGACAGGATTCGCAGCGCCCGCCAGGAATCCTTGGTCTTCCATTCGCCACGGGCCCGTGAATCGAGCAGACCCTGATCGGCGGTGCTGCGGCGGACCGCTTCCCGGCGCAGGGTCACCGCGCCCCGGTGCCGCTCCGACCCCGGTTCGTCGGGTGTCGGGCCAACCCGGTCCGGTCCCGGTCGGGATTGGTCGTCTGGCGCGCGATAGTTGTTCGACTGGTCCATCTGGACAACCGTAGTGGGCGGCGTGCCGTGCTTGACGCGGCCGCCCGCGCGTGTCCAGTGCGGACGCCGAACCGCCCCACTGCGACGCTAACCCGGCCCACGATGAGAAAGGTGATGTCAATCTTGCGTCAAGTGCAACCAAATCGGCTGCGGCTACGTCTCCATCAACAGATACTGGGTGCGCCGGACGGTGGGGAGGACGCCGTCACGGCACCTTCGGGGGGAGGAGTAGTCATGATGACACGTAGCGAACTCATCCGGGTCCGGCGGCAGATGCACCGCCGGATCCGTGTCGTGGTGGCCGAGCGCCGGGTTGCCGGCGGGCGAGCGCTTCCGGCTGAGCCGGTGGACGACACCGTCGAGCAGGAGCCGGCACTGCTGCGGTGACCCCGGTTCACTCCGGCGTCAGCCAACGCCGGAGTGTCTCGGCACCTTGCTGAATCTTGTCGATCTCCACGCGCTCGTCACGGGCGTGCGCCAGGTTGGGGTCGCCGGGGCCGAAGTTGAGCGCCGGGATGCCCAGCGCGGCGAACCGGGCGACGTCGGTCCAGCCCAGCTTCGCGACCGGCGGCTCGCCGACCGCGGCGAGGAACTCCCGCGCCGGAGCCGACGTCAGTCCGGGCAGCGCCCCATCGGCGCAGTCGACCACCTCGACATCGAACCCGGCGAGGACCTCGCGGACGTGCTGCTCCGCCTGCCGCCCGTCGCGGTCCGGCGCAAACCGGAAGTTGACCTCGACGTCGCACCGGTCCGGGATCACGTTGCCGGCCACCCCGCCGCTGATCCGGACCGCGTTCAGCCCTTCCCGGTACTCACATCCGTCGATGACGACGGTCCGCGCCGAATAGTTGCCCAGACGGCGCAGCACCTCACCGGCGGCGTGGATGGCGTTCACCCCGCGCCAGGACCGGGCCGAGTGGGCCCGGCGGCCGGTGGTGCCGACCACCGCCCGCAGGGTGCCCTGGCAACCGGCCTCGACAACGCCGTGGGTCGGCTCGTGCAGCACCGCGAAGTCGGCCGACAGCCACTGCGGGTGGGCCTCGGCCACCAGACGCAGCCCGTTGAACCGTGAGTCGATCTCCTCCGCCTCGTAGAACAGATAGGTGACGTCGTACCTCGGCTCGGCGACGGTAGCCGCCAGATGCAACGCGTGCGCCACCCCGGACTTCATGTCCGAGGTGCCGCAACCGTAGATCAGGCCATCGGCCTCCCGGGACGGGAAGTTGTCCGCCAGCGGCACCGTGTCCAGATGCCCGGCGAGCACCACCCGCCGGGAACGCCCCAGCTCGGTCCGGGCCATCACGGTGTTGCCGTACCGCCCGGTAGTCAGCCAGGGCACGACGGACAGTGCCTGCTCCACGCAGTCGGCGATCCGCTGCTCGTTGCGCGACACCGACTCGATGTCGACCAAGGCGCGGGTCAGGGTCACCGGATCGGCCAGGACCTCGGGGGTCAGCGGGTTCACCATGGCTGGCACGGTACCGTCTCGGCAGGGTCGACTCGTCCGCTGATCACCCGGATCGCCCGGACGTCGGCCCACTGGTGACACGTACTCCGATCGGAAGGCGACATTTCGGTGACGGTTTCGACGCAGCCCGCCTGGGGCATCGGCCTGGCCACCTGCACCGAGCAGGGCCAGGTGCTGGACACCTGGTATCCGGTCGGCCAGCTAGGGCTCGGCGAGCGTCCGCCGGCCGCGAAGGGCACCACACCGGCCGGACTGCCCGCCGGGGTGGTCGGCCCCCGGGCACTGCCCGGACTACGTACCGAGATCGTGGTCGTCGAGATCGGTTCACTGGCCGACCCGATCGCCGACGCCGCCGACGCGTACCTGCGGCTGCATCTGCTGTCCCACCGGCTGGTCCGGCCGAACGAGCTCAACCTGGACGGCATCTTCGGCCGGCTGGCCAACGTCGCCTGGACCTCCGGCGGACCGTGCCCGCCGGACCGGGTCGACGAGCTGCGGCTGATCGAGCGGGCCGCCGGGCGGCACCTGGCGGTGTACGGGGTGGACAAGTTCCCCCGGATGACCGACTACGTGGTGCCGTCCGGGGTGCGGATCGCCGACGCCGACCGGGTACGGCTCGGCGCCCACCTGGCGTCCGGGACGACCGTGATGCACGAAGGCTTCTGCAACTTCAACGCCGGCACCCTCGGCACCTCGATGGTCGAGGGGCGGATCGTCGCCGGCGTGGTGGTCGGTGACGGCTCCGACGTCGGGGCCGGCGCGTCGATCATGGGCACCCTCTCCGGTGGCGGCACCGAGAAGGTCCGCATCGGCGAGCGCAGCCTGCTCGGCGCGAACGCCGGCATCGGCATCTCGCTGGGCGACGACTGCGTGGTCGAGGCCGGCTGCTACATCACCGCCGGCTCCAAGGTGACCCTGCCGGGCGGCCGGGTGGTCAAGGCCCGCGAGTTGTCTGGGGTCGACGGGCTGCTGTTCTGGCGCAACTCAGTCACCGGGGCGCTGGAGGCCCGGCCGCGTACCGGTGCCGGCATCCAGCTCAACGAGGCACTGCACGCCAACAGCTGATCGCGGACCGGCCGGTGCGGTGAGTCGGTGGCGGCTCCGCCGAGGTCGGCCGGTGCCCCACCCGCCGCTACGGGGCGGGCAGGGCACCGGCCGGCGCGGGTCAGCGCCGCGCGATCCGGTACGCCTGGATGATTGTCTGCCGTGCCGTGTTGCCGGCCCGGTCGGTGACCGACGCCCGCAGCGACACGTAACCGTCCCGGTCCGGATGGTGGACCGTGGCGGTCCAGCCGGCCTTTGCGGACCGTACGTCGGCCGGCAGCCAGGTCTGTCCGCCGTCGTAGGACACCTCGACCGTCGGCCGACGGATCCCGATCCCGACCACACCCGGCTGGTGGGCGACGGTGAACGGGATCTCCATCGCCCGCCCGGCGACGGCGGTGTTGCCGGCGTCCACCGACGGGGTGAACCGCACCGCCATCACCGGCAGCGCCGCCACCTGGTCACGGGTCACCGGACCGGACGGGAAGGTCCACGCCCCGCTGACCGACGTGGAGAAGTCCCCGACGTCGTGCGTCGCCGACACCTCCAGCCGGTAGTCGGCCTGAGCCCGTGGCACCGGGAACCGGCCGTAGCCCGGCTCCGGGCTATCCCCGATCAGCTTTCCGCTGCGGTACAGCGCGGTCCGCGCGGTCTCCGTCACCACCCCGCCGAGGTGGCCCTGCGCGTCGCCGAACATCGGCACCTGGACGTCGACGACGTTGCCCCGCCGGCTGACCCAGGCACCGTCGCCCGGGACGGCCGGGAACACCGGCCCGTACGGTGCCAGGTTCCAGGTGTCCAGGATGCGTTTGCCGGGCTGGTGGCGGCTCGGTGGTGAGACCAGCACGGCGGTGTTCTCCGGCCAGAGCTGACCGTCCACCGCCCGGCCGAACTCCAGGGAACTCTCCCAGGTCGACGTGCTCGACACGCTGTAGTGCTCCACCCGCACGCTGGGCAGCTCGACCGGGGTCACCAGCGCCCATCCCCCGATGTCCTGCTCGCCGTGGCCGGGGAAGACCAACCGGTCGGTGCGGTCGCCGTGGCTGACCCCGCGGAACCGGTGCCGGACGGTGGCCAGCTCCCGGGGGCGGTAGTGCCGGGTGAAGCCGGTGGGCAGCCGGTCGGCGAAGAGCTCAGTCAACCCGTAGAAGTACGGGCTGGCGGTGAACCCGTCCGCGCCGTCCGGTCGCAGCCACTGGCTGGCGATGCTGGCGCTGAACTCGCCCGTGCCCGACGGACCGCCCTCGTGGGCGGCGGAGAGCCCGTCGAAGGTGTCGGCCAGCACCCCGATCCCGGCACCCATCTGCGGGGTGCGGTAGTAGAGGCTGACGTCGACCAGCGCCGGACGGGCGGTCGGCTCGGGCACGGTCATCCGGACCGGTCGGGCGGTACGGGCGTCGAACAGTACGGTGCGGTCAGCGTCCAGCCGCAGGTTCGACCGGACCAGAACGGCGAGCTCGTACTTCTGTTCGCCGGTCTGGCGTTGGATGACGCTGGACAGCCCGTACCGGCCGGCGGGCAGCCGGGTGGTGACCCGCCCGGAGCCGTCCGAGGTCCACGGCATCGCGTCCGCCATCTGGTCCAGGCCGACCGCGACGGTCCAGTAGTCGTCGGTCGCCACGCCGGCCTGGTTGACGTGGACGAAGGTCAGGTCGTAGCTTTCCACTTCCCGGTGGACGCCGAACGGGGTGACGACGCGCTGACCGGCACCGGTGGCAATCAGATGGCCGGAGTAGTAGCCGTTCTGGCCACCGACGCTGGTGTCCGCGGTCAGCGTCACTGCTTCGGTGCCGCCGGCCGGTACGGTCAGCGTGGTGGTGCCGGCCCGGAACATTCCCGCCGGTGCGCTGCGGCCGGTCGGACCGACGGCTTCGACGGTGAGGGTCAGGGTCTGCGGCTTGCTGCCGGTGTTGCGGTAGGTGACCTTCTCGACGATCGCCGGGTCGTCGTGGTGCGGCCAGTCGGCGCGGCCGAACGACACGCTGGCAGGTCGGCTGATCAGCTCCTGGGTGACGGCGCGAACGACGTCCACCCGGCCGGCACCCTGCGGGTAGGCGCCGGTGCCGGACCGCGGTGTGGCCGACGCCATCAGGCCGGCCTTCAACCGCACGGCGGTCCAGTTCGGCCGGCGCTGGGCGAGCAGCGCGGCGGCTCCGGCCACGTGCGGCGCGGCCATCGAGGTGCCGGAGGCGGCGACGTAGTGCTCGTCGACCGGATCGGCGAGGGTGGTGCCGGCGGCGCGGGCCGCGACGATCCCGACGCCCGGGGCGGTGATGTCCGGTTTGACCGCGTCGTCACCGGTGCGCGGGCCACGGCTGGAGAAGTCGGCGAGCGTGTCGTCGCGGTCCACCGCGCCCACGGTCAGCGCCGCGTCGGCGCTGCCCGGCGAGCCGACGGTGCGGTCCGCGCCGGAGTTGCCGGCTGAGATCACGAAGAGCGCGCCGGTCTGCGCGGTGAGCGTGTCGACCGCCTTCTCCAGCGGATCGGTCTGCGGGGTGTCCGGGCCACCGAGGCTGAGGTTGACGACGGTGGCCCGCTGGTCGGTCGCGGCCCACTGCATGCCGGCCAGGATCGCCGACTCGGTGCACCAGGACGACTCGCACACCTTGCCGGAAACCAGGGTGGCGTCGGGGGCCACTCCCTGGTTCGCCCCGCCGGAGGCGGCACCGCTGCCGGCGATGATCGAGGCGACGTGGGTGCCGTGCCCGACCCGGTCGGCCGGGTCCGGGTCGTCGGTGAAGTTCTCCGACCGGGCCACCTTGCCGGTCAGGTCGGGGTGGTCGGCGTCGACTCCGCTGTCCAGTACGGCGACGGTCACCCCGGCCCCGGTGAATCCGGCGTCGTGGGCGGCCGGCGCACCGATCTGCCCGACGCTGCGGTCGAGCAGCAGTCGCCGTCGGCCGTCCAGCCAGACCCGGGCCAGGCCGGAGGCGGTGGCCAGGGCCCCGGCGCGGCCGGTGGCCTCGCCGGGCGGGGCCGGGTCGGTGCCGGTGACCGCCGCCCAGAAGTCGGTTGCCGCGTGCTTGTCGGCGGTCAGCGCGGCACCGCCGATCGCCGGCAGGTCCCGTGTGATCCGCGCGCCGGCAAGGCCGCCGGCGGCCCGGCGGGCGGCGTCGGCCGGGGCGGCGTACTCGACGAGCAGCGGTAGCCGAGCGGTGGCGGCGTCGTGGTAGCCGGACGAGATCAAATCGGTGACGTTGAACAGTCGCCGGTCCAGCACGCCGGTGCGGATCAGCGGCTGCGCGTCGGCCGGTACGACATACCGGCCGTCGGAGCTCTGGTAGGTGTGGAACCGCAGGTGGTTGCGGTCCGGGGCGGGTTGGACGGCGGTGCCGGCGCGGGTGACGACGACCCGGTCACCGGTGATCAGGGTGACCGCGGTCGCCGGGTCGGCACGGACCCGACTGACCGGGTCGTCGGGGTTCGGTGCCGGTTGGGCGGCGGCCGGTCCGGGCCGTCCGACACCGATCAGCGTCGCGGTCAGTACGGCGATGAGCGTGGCGGCGTGGAGTCTCCTGGATGGATTGGACATCGTGAACCTCCCCGGTAGACGCCGCAGCGGGCGTCAGGGTCGTGATTCCGAAGCCTCAGGATTACATACCCGGTATGCACTCACTCGACCCGAAACTCGGGGCAATATGGACAGGATTTGCACTCAAGGTTGCCGTTCGGCTACTTATAGATCATCTAGGGCTGCGGCAACCCGACCGGCCGCCCACCGGCCAGCCAGGCCACCGCGTCCGCCTCGGCGAGCGGCCGGGAGAATAGATAACCCTGCCCGTAGCCGCACCCCAGGTCTCCGAGGAGGTTCCGGTCGGCTACCGTCTCGATGCCCTCCGCCACCACCTGCAGACCGAGCGAGTGCGCCAACCGGATGATCCCGTCCACCAACGAGCGCTGCCGTTGCGAGAAGGCCATCTCCGCGGTGAACGAACGGTCGATCTTGAGCACGTCGATGGGCAGCTGACGCAGGTAGCTGAGCGAGGAGAACCCCGTACCGAAGTCGTCGATGGCCAACCGGACACCGAGCTCACGCAGCTGCGCCAGGTCCGACCAGACCTGGTCGTCGTTCTGCAGCAGCAGACTCTCGGTCAACTCCAGCATCACCGAGTTCGCCGGCAACCCGGCGGCGATCAACTCGCGACGGACCTTGCCGGTGAAGCCGGCGACCCGGAACTGCCGCGCGGAGACGTTGATGCTGACGTACGGGGCCTCACCCACCGGCAGAGCGGCCCGCCACTGGCTGACAGCGGCGAGCGCCCGGCCCAGCACCCAGTCGCCGATCGGCTCGATCAGCCCGGTCTCCTCGGCCACGTCGATGAACTGGTCCGGCCGCAGCAGTCCCAGGCTCGGGTGCCGCCACCGCAGCAACGCCTCCAGCCCGACGGCGTTGCCGCTGGCCAGCTCGATGATCGGCTGGTACACGACGGCGAAGTCGGACTCCGGCGCCGACCGCTCCAACGCGGTGCGCAGCTCCATCCGCCGGATCAGGCTCACGTGCAATGCCGGCTGGTACCGCCGCCAGCGGCCCTTGCCCGCACCCTTGGCGACGTAGAGGGCGAGATCCGCGTGCCGCAGCAACTCGTCGGTGCCCCCGGCGTCCGAGGTGGTCGCGACCCCGACGCTGACCGCGCCACCGACCATCCGCCCGGCGAGCCGGAACGGCTCGGCGAAGGCGGCGACCACCCGCTGCGCCGCCTGCTCCACCTCGGCCGGGTCAGTCGCGTCATCGACCAGCGCGGCGAACTCGTCGCCGCCGAGCCGGGCGGCCGCATCGGCCGACCCCAGCGTGGCCGCCAACCGGTTCGCCACGGCGACCAGCAGCTCGTCGCCGGCCTGATGGCCCATCGTGTCGTTGACGACCTTGAAATCGTCAAGATCGATGAACAGGACGCCGACCGCGAGTCCGCTGCGCTGGGCGCGGGCCACCGCCTGCTGCACCCGGTCGTGGAACAGCACCCGGTTCGCCAGCCCGGTCAACGAGTCGTGGAACGCCCGGTGCGTCAACTCCTGCTCCAGCCGACGTCGCTCGGTGACATCCCGCAGGGTGAGCACAAGACCGCGTACCGCCCGGTCCGACCGCAGGTCACGGCAGCTCACCTCGACCTGCACGGTGCTCCCGTCGGCGTGCCGCAGCCGCCAGTCCGGCCAGTCGTGCGGCTCGCCGGAGGAGCGGACCAGGGCCAGCCCTTCGAGCACCCGCCCGTGGTCCGGCGGATCGACCAGGTCGGTCAGCTGCCCGCCGTCCGGTGCCGGCCGACCGAGCACCGTCTGCACCGCCGGGCTGGCGTACCGGACCGCGTCGCCGTCGTCGACGATCAGGATGATGTCCACGCTGTTCTGCACCAGGGCGCGGAAGTACACCTCCGCGTCCCGCCGGTTGATCTCGTCACCCAGCCGGATCCGTTCCAATGCCATCGTGGCGTGACTGGCCAGCACCTCGATGGCGTCGCGCAACGCGTTGAGGACGCTGGTCTCGGCCGAGCCCACCAGCACCCCGGCCCGCGGGCCGAGCGCGTCGGGCCGCGGCCGTGCCGGCACCGGACCGGGCGGCCGCTGCTCCGGCAGCACCAACGGGCAGAGCAGCGCGAACGGAAAGGACCCGAGCTGGTGGGCCAGCATCGGCGTCAGAGCCGGCCGACGCAGCAGCCGGGTACGCCGTACCGCTGCGGTCGACGGCAGCAACGTGCCGGTCGCCGTCGCCGGCACCGACGGTCCCCAGACGCTGCTGGCCAGCGCCGGCACACCTCCGGTGCGGTTGAGTACCAGCACCAGACGGTGATCGACACCCTCCGGTACGATCCGGGCCAGCCCGGACCGTACCGCGTGATCCACCTGCGCGGCGTCGGCCGCCGAGACCAAGGCGGCGCACGCGTCCCGCAGCCCCTGCTCCCGGCGGACCGTCTGACGGTGCGCGGCGAGCACGTCGCCGAACCTGCTGAGCACCAGCGCGAAGACCACCGCCGAGGTGATTGCCAGCATCGCCCCGTCACGGATCCGCCCGGTCATCGCCTCGACCAGCAGGATCGACGGGGAGATCATGGTGGCCAGGATCAACAGCACCGCCCACGGCCGGCTGATCCTGCCCTGCTCGATCTCGACCGGCTCGGACAGCTGCGCCATCGACGGATGCAGCCCGGCCGCTCCCCAGGTGAGGTACGTCAGCAGCCAGCCGAGTTCGATCGGCCCGCCCGGCTGCCACTGCTCGCCGAGCGTCGTCAGTCCGTAGAGGATGTCACCGACGAGCATGCCGGCAGCGCCGACGAGCAGCAGCACCAGGGCCGGGGTCCGGGAATTCGTGGCCAGGAGACGAATCATCACGGCCAGAATCAACAGGTCCCCGAGGGCGTACGCGGCGAGCATCGACCGTTCGACCGGCTCCAGCCCGGGAGCGGTGATGTACGGACCGATGATGAAGATCCAGGCGAGCAGTACGGCGGTGCAGACAAACGTGAGGACGTCGAGCAGACGTGACCGGTCGCCGAGCATCCGGCTGCCCTGGGTCAACATGAACAGACCGACGGCGGTGAGGACGAATACCGTCAGATAGCACAGTTCACTGACGATTGTGCCGGGAGAAATCGCGTACGTGGTGTCGCCGGCAGCGAGCATCACCAACGCGGCAGCGAGACTCCACCACGCCGCAGCCCGTTTCGGCCGGTAGCGGCGGATACCGAAGACGATTCCACCAGCGCTCGTGAGCCCGAGCGCCGGCCACAGCACCGGATGCCAACCGGGGGCAAGAAGGATCCCGGCGGACAGCAGGATCATCACCGTGGCGTATCCACTGGTGAGCTTCCGGACCGACACGGGCCTCCCCTCAGGCCGGACGTCGACACGTGGCAACGCCTACAACTGACCCGTCGACGCCCGGACGATCCATTCACCGCCGGGCAAAACATCCACCGCTCGGTTTACCAGTCCGACAACGCGTTGGCCATACTTCTGCCGGGCAATGGTCGGCAACGATGAGACGTCGATCCGGATGGGGCAGTTCACCTGTCACGATGGACGCAGTACCGCCGGAGCAGAGATGGTGAATCGGGCCTCCACGACCGCCTGCACCGTCTGCACCTGCGGGTCGAGGTCGAGCTGTGGCGCGGGATCCGCCATCTCGGTCGCGGCGAACGCTCGGGGGGCGCCACGCAACATCACCGGCTGCGGCCCGGACATCCCGTGGTCGGCCAGTTCCACCAGGCCGGTCACCTCCGCGCCGAGCGCGTCGGCGTAGTCGCGCGCCCGGGTGATCGCCTCGGCGATCGCCGCCCGGCGGGCCTGGCCCAGCTCGGGACTGGTCGGCCGCAGCGACCACCACGGCCCGCTGACCTGGACCTGGTCCTGGCCGGCCAGCCGCATCATCAGCTCACCGAGCACAGTGAAGTCAACGACCGTGACGGTGGTGGTGACGCTGGCGTGGTAGGCGATCACCCGTTCCCCGGAGCGTCGCCACTCGGGCCGCACCAGCAGCGCGCCGGACTCCCGGCGCTCGATCGCCGGCCCGTACCCGTCGATCAGGGTGCGGACCGTGTCGCCCCGCTCGGCGAGCCGGGCCAGGGTGCCGGAGCGGTCCTTGCCCCGGGCGACGGCGGTCACCCCGAACCGGGCCAACTCGGGGGGGACCTCCCGGGTCACCTCTCCGCGCACCGCCACCACCGGAGCATCCATCCGGCCAGCCTAGTCGAGCCGGGCGACCGCCGCCGCCACCCGCTCGTCGGTGGCGGTCAATGCCACCCGTACATGGCGCTGCCCACCCGGGCCGTAGAAGGCACCCGGCGCGACCAGGATGCCGCGGGTGGCGAACCAGTCGGCGGTCGACCAGCTGTCCTCGTCCCGGCTGGCCCACAGGTAGAGACCGGCGGTCGAGTGGGAGATGGTGAACCCGGCCGTGGTGAGTGCCGCCCGGAGCCGGTCCCGGCGGGCCGCGTACCGCCGACGCTGGTCGGCGACATGCTGGTCGTCGAGGAGCGCGGCAACCATCGCCGCCTGTACCGGAGCCGGCACGATCATGCCGGCGTGTTTGCGCACCGCGAGCAGGTCACCGACGAGCCGCGGATCACCGGCGACGAACCCGGCCCGGTAGCCGGCCAGGTTGCTCCGTTTGGACAACGAGTGCACGGCGAGCAGGCCGGTCGGATCACCGCCGCAGACGTCGTCGCTGAGCACCGAGACCGGCTGCGCCTCGAAGCCGAGGGCCTGGTAGCACTCGTCGCTGGCCACCACCGCCCCGCGTTCACGCGCCCAGTCGACGACCTTGCGCAGATGCCCGCTCGGCAGCACCTGGCCGGTCGGGTTGCCCGGCGAGTTGACCCAGACCAGCCGGGCCCGACTGGATGGTCCGAGTGCGGTCAGCGAGTCGGTCCGTACCACCTCGGCCCCGGCGAGCCGGGCGCCCACCTCGTAGGTCGGGTAGCAGACGGACGGCACCACCACCACGTCACCGGGGCCGACCCCGAGCAGGGTGGGCAGCCAGGCGACCAGTTCCTTCGAACCGACCGTCGGGAGCACGCCGATCCGGTCGCCGACGGCGCCGCACTCGCGTACGAACCAGTCCCGGATGGCCTCGCGCAGTCGCGGGGTACCGGCCGTCATCGGATAACCCGGGGTGTCCGTGGTGGCGGCCAGCGCCTGCTGGACCACGGCCGGCACCGGATCAACCGGTGTACCGACCGAAAGGTCCACGATGCCGTCGGGGTGCCGGGCGGCACGCTCCTTGACCGGCACCAGCCGATCCCACGGAAAATCCGGCAGACCGGCGGCCGGTGACCCGCCGCCGGTCGGCGCGGACCGCCCAGTGGCCAAGCCCGCCCGCGCCCCGGTCAGTGCTCGTCCCCGCGCGCCGGCTGGGCCGCGACGAACGGGGTGTCCTTCTCGATCTTGCCGACCTTGGAAGCACCGCCCGGCGAGCCGAGATCTTCGAAGAACTCGTAGTTCGCGGTGGTGTACTCCTTCCACTGCTCCGGCACGTCGTCCTCGTAGAAGATCGCCTCCACCGGGCAGACCGGCTCACAGGCACCACAATCGACGCACTCATCGGGGTGGATGTACAGCATCCGGTTGCCCTCGTAGATGCAGTCGACCGGGCATTCCTCGATGCACGCCTTATCGAGCACATCGACGCACGGCTCGGCGATGATGTAGGTCACTGGCCTTCCTTCCCGCACGACATGCCGCGATCGCCCGCGGCACTGACGAGCCTAGTATCTCGCCGGGGAGGGGGTCGATCGTGCTCCGGCCACAAGATGTGGGACACCGCGTGGTAGTCCGAAAAATTATAGGTGTTGGCGGAGATCGTCCGCTCTATACCGACCTACTCGGCCTGCTGGCCGAGCTGACCGAGACCGAACTCACGGTGCTGACCCGCAACGGGCCGCGCCGGGTCGCACTCGCCGACGTGCACCGCAGCAAGCTGGTGCCGCCGACCGCCAGTCCGGCGGCCCGTCGGGCGGCGGACCGCGAATCCGCTGCCGTCGCCGAGCTGGAACGGGCCGCGAACCAGACCTGGGCGGCGCCGGTACAGCAGCGGCTCGGCGACTGGCTGCTGCGCGCCGCCGACGGCTGGACCGGCCGGGCGAACTCCGCGCTGCCGCTCGGCGACCCCGGCAGCCCCCTGCCGGCGGCGGTGGACGCGGTCACCGCCTGGTACGCCGAGCGTGGCCTGCCGGCACAGGTCAACGTGCCGTTGCCGGCCGCCGCCGAGGTCGCCAGCGAACTCGCCGGTCGGGGTTGGCGCAGCGGACCGCTGGTGCTGGTGCAGACCGTGCTGCTGGCCGACCTGCTGGCCGACGGTGCCGACGATCCACCCGGCGACGCGGCGACGGTACGGCTGGACCGCGCGCCGTCGCCGGAGTGGCTCGCCCTGGTCTCGGCCCGCAAATCGGCCGGTGACCCGCTGCCGGCCGCCGCCCACCGGCTGCTCACCGACGCACCGCAGGTGCGCTTCGCCCACCTGTACGTCGACGGCCGGCTCGTCGCCATCGCCCGGGGCGCTGTCGACGCCGACCACCGGTGGTGTCAGATCGCGCTGCTGGAGGTGCAGCCGGCGGCCCGGCGGCGCGGGCACGCCACCCGGGTGCTGCGGGCCGTCGGCCGGTGGGCCGTCGACGAACTGGCCGTGCCGGCCGCGTTTCTCCAGGTCGAACAGCACAACCCGGCGACCGCCCTGTACGCCCGGCTCGGCTTCACCACCCACCACGTGTATCTGCCGTGGCAGCCGGCGGTCAGCGACGGACCACCCGACGGGGCTTGTTGAGCTTGGTCTCGGCGTACCGTTCCAGCGACTTGGACCGGTGGTCCCAGCCCAGTGTGATCAGCACCAGATAACCGAGCAGCACCCCACCGATGGAGAAGCCGCCGTACAGCCACACCTGGGAGAAGAACGCGCCCGCCCCGGCCGAGAACGGATGGTCGCCGCTGACGAACGGCCCGACGAAGACGGTCAGCACCAGCGCCGCCAGAATCGCTGCCGCGACGTCACCGCTCCACCGCTCGACCGGCCGGTCCCGCCCCCAGACGAAGGCCACCGTGCCGAGCACGACGCCGATCACCACGAACATCACGAACGAGAGCCGGTCCTGCGTCTGCGCGTCGGTGTCGAACCCGAAGCGGACCACCAGCCGGGCCACCACATTGACCGCGAACAGCACCCCGGCGAGTACGCCGACCGGCAGCCAGCGCTGCCTCATCTTTACCTCCCGCACCCAGACCCGCACCGCGTCCACGGCACGCCGGACCGCGCGGGTGTGTCCTCCGGACCACAATTTTCGTACCGAGGATTGTAGGAGCCGACACCCGGTCGCGTCAGCCTCCGTCGCTGCGGCGGGCCGGCTGGGCCAGGATCATCCGGAACGCGAGTACGGCGAAGGCGATCGCCCCGGTGAAGATCACCGCGAAGCCCACCCAGTTGTCGCCGGCCAGCAGAATGTCTCCCTCGGTGGTGCCGCCAGCGGCCAGCACCATCACCGCGAACCAGGCCGCCGCCGGCAACGTCATCGCCCACCGGGCACCCACCGCGCGGATCGCGAACCAGCTCACCAGCACGTTGCCGGCGATCGCCAGCAGCACCGACACTCCGACCAGGTGCCCGCCGACCCGTACCGTGGCCAGCAGCAGCTCCAGAACCGCGGACAGCAGCGCCGCGACCACCGCGACCACCCCGCCGACCGTCCGCAGCCCCACATCCACCAGCTCACGCAGGCCGGTAGGGGCCGGAGCCGACGCCACCGGCGGCGTCGGCTCTACCGCCGACACCTGGCCGGAGACACCGGGCGAGGTCACGGCAGCGGCACCTCGGCGGCCGGCAGCCCGGCGAACAGGTCGGTCTCCCAGCCGCACGGGCCGTCGCCCGGACCCTGCCGGCCGGCGCCGAGGACGAAGTACTCGTAGCCCATGAACTCGCCGCCCACGTTGCCGGCGAGCGCGTACAGCCACGAGTCGTCCGGGATCTGGCTGGCGTGCGCCCGCATGGCGGCCTGCTTCGCCTGGTAGTGGGCGGTGCCGTCGATCCGCGCCGTGATCTGCGGATCGGGGGTGCCGAACGGCAGTTCGTCGACGTGTTCGACGCCGGCGAACGGGTTGTTCGACGCGCCCCGGAACGCGTCGATGCCGGCGGCGAGCACGCTCTTCGGCATCGCGGTGAAGTAGATCTTGTCAGGGGCGACACCCTCGGCGGCGGCCAGCTCGGCGGCGCGCATCGTCACCCGGTGGGCCTGAATGTGGTCGGGGTGACCGTAGAAGCCGTTGTCGTCGTAGGTGACCACCACCTGCGGCCGAGTCTCCCGCAGCACCTCGAGCAGCAACCCGGCGGCCTCGTCCAGATCGGCCTGCCAGAACGCCCGCCGGTGGTCGTTGGTCGGCAGGCCCATCATCCCGGAGTCCCGGTACCGGCCGGCACCGCCGAGGAACCGGTGGTCGGTCACTCCGAGCGCCGCACAGGCGGCGTCGAGCTCGGCGATCCGGTACCCGCCGAGCTGGTCGGCCTGATCAGGGGCCAGTCCGGCGAGGCGCGGCAGGTGGATCTCGCCTTCCTCGCCGAGAGTGCAGGTGACCAGGGTGACCTGCACCCCGGCGGCGGCGTACCGGGCCATCAGGGCACCGGTGCCGATCGTCTCGTCGTCCGGATGGGCATGAACCAGGAGAAGCCGTCGCGCGGCGGCGGGGTCGGTCACTCCGGCAACTTTACGCCGGATGGGCACCGGAGTGGATTACCGGTCTCATCGCTGATCAGCCGGTTCTACGATCCGAGAGTGGAATCTCCGGAGCCTGCCGCCCGTACCCGTGGACCCGTCCGGGGCGCCCCGCACGTGGTGACCGTGGGCGCCGACGGCGCCCGCGTGGTGTTCCTGCGCTCCACCGGCCCGCACGACCCGGCCGCCGGTCTCTGGTCGTTCGAGGTCGACAGCGGCGAGCACCGCCGGATCGCCGACCCGACAATCCTGCTCGGCACCGAACACGCCGCCGGCACCGGGAACACCGCCGGCGTCGGGATCACCCGGTACGCCACCGACCCGGCCGCCCGGGTCGCCGTCTTCGTCCTGGCCGGCCGACTGTTCCGGGCCGACCTGGTGACCGGCGACGTGATCGAGGTACTGGTGGTCGGCTCGGTCACCGATGCCCGGCCGGATCCGACCGGCAGCCGGATCGCGTACGTGTCGGACAGCGACGCGGACCCGGTCGGGCCGGCCGGCGCGACCGGCGGATCCGGCCGCGACGGATCGACCCATGACGGACTCAGCGGCAACGGGCCGGGCGGCGGCCCGGACCGCGACGGTGCCGGCAAGCTCCGGATCGTCCACCCGGACGGCCGTGACGTGCTGCTCGCCGGCGAGGACGGCGACATCACCTGGGCGCTGCCCGACCCGGCTGCGGCCGACTTCGGCCGGGACCGCGGCTACTGGTGGTCACCCGACGGCCAGAGCATCCTCGCCGCCCGGTCCGACCGGTCCCGGCTGCCCCGCTGGCAGTACGCCGATCCGGCGCGGCCCCAGCGGCGGGCCCGCAGCCGGCCGTACCCGATGTGCGGTGGTCCGAACGCCGAGGTGACCCTGCACCTGCTCGACCTCGACGGCGGCTGGGTCGACGTGCACTGGGACCGGGAAACCTACCCGTACCTGGTGTCGGTCGACTGGTCCGACGGCGGCCCACTGATCACCGTGCTGCGCCGGTTGCAGCAGCACGGTCTGGTGCTGTCCATCGACCCACGCACCGGCGAGACCCAGGTACACGCCGAGCTGGCCGACCCCCGGTGGGTGGAGCCGATCCCCGGCACTCCCTGCCACCTGTCCGACGGCCGGGTGCTGGTCGGCGGGGAACTCGCCCACGACGGGTACGACGCCCGCTGCCTGTTCGCCGACGGCACCCTGCTCACCCCGGCGGCGCTGTACGTACGCCGGGTGGTCGGCCGGCTGCCCGGCCGGCACACCAGCCCGGACCTGCTGATCGAGGCGAGTGACGGGGAACCCAGCGAACAGCACCTCTACCGGGTCCGCACCGCGGCCTCCTCGGGTGGCCTGGACGCGGTCCGGCTCACCAGCAGTCCCGGCTGGCATGTCGCCGCGGTCGGCGGTGCCGTACTGGCCGTCGGTTCGGCCACCCTGGACCAGCCCGGGGTGCGTTGGACGATCTACCGGGACGACGCCGAACTCGGCGTGCTGCGGAGCCTGGCGGCCACCCCGGCGGTGACTCCCCGGCCCACGCTGCAACGGGTAACCGACCGCCGGCTGCCGTCCGGTGTGCTGTACCCGCAGTCGCATGTCGCCGGCCGGCGGCTGCCGGTGCTGCTGCAGGTGCACGGCGGACCTGGCCACCAGCAGGTCCGAGCCGAGCGGGCAGGCTGGCTGGCCCGGCAATGGTGGGCCGACGCCGGCTTCGCCGTGGTCACCGTCGACAACCGGGGTACGCCGGGCATCGCGCCGAGTTTCGAGAAGGTGGTGCACCGGCGGCTGGCCGACGTGCTGCTCGCCGACCAGGTAGACGCGCTGACCGCGATCGCGGAGAAACATCCCGACCTCGACCTGGGCCGGGTGGCGGTGCGGGGCACCGGGTTCGGCGGCTGGCTGGCCGGGCTGGCCGCGCTGCGCCGTCCGGACGTGTTCCGGGCCGCCGTGGCGCGCGACCCGGTCACCGACTGGGCGTTGCTGCGCAGCGGGTACGCCGAACGGTTCCTCGGCCTGCCCGAGGAGGGCGGCGAGATCTATCCGCACCACAGCCTGGTGGAGATCGCCGCCGAACCGGTGACCGGCAGCGACGAGCTCCGCCCGCTGCTGCTGGTGCACGGGCTGGCCGACGGCGCCGTGCCGGTGGCGCACACCCTACGGTTGTCCGCCGCGTTGCTGGCCGCCGGCCGACCGCACGCGGTGCTGCCGTTGGCCGCCGGCACCGACCCGGACGCGGCCACCGTGCTGCGCGCCGAACTCGCCTTCGTCCGGCAAGCGTTGGGACCGCTCGGCTGAGCGGCCGCCGGCGGGCGTCGGGATCGCCCGGCCGAGCCGATGTCGCATAAGGTCACAGGGTGACCCAGTTCGAGGTGGCGACGGCCGCCGTGCAGGCGGCACTCGACGCCGGCGCCCGGTACGCCGACGCGCGGGTGATGCACCGCCGTTATGAGTCAATGACCGCACGCAACGGTGAGATCGAGGCGCTGGTTCAGCACAGCGACGCCGGTCTCGGCGTCCGCGCACTGGTCGGTTCCAGTTGGGGCTTCTACGCCGTACCGGATCCGTCGCCGGCGGCGGCGCGGGCCGCCGGTGGTCGGGCGGCGAAGATCGCCGCGGCCAGCGCCCAGGTGCCAGGGCCGCCGATCGACCTGGTGCCGGCCGGGGCCGGCACCGCGAGCTGGGCCAGCCCGTGCCGGGTCGACCCGTTGTCGGTGCCGCTGCCGGACAAGGGCGATCTGCTGGTGTCGGCGACCCGCACGATGCTCGACCACGGCGCCGACCTGGCCGAAGGGCTGTACCAGATCTGGGACACCGAAAAGTGGTTCGTCTCCAGCGAGGGGCACCGGATCGACCAGCGGATCCGCGAGTGCGGTGCGGGGCTGTCCGCGACGGTGATCGGTGACGGGGAGACCCAGCGCCGTTCCTATCCGAGCCACCGCGGCCAGTACGGCACCAGCGGCTGGGAGCTGGTCAACGACCTGGACCTGCCGGCGCACGCCGCGCGGATCGCCGAGGAGGCACGGGCGCTGCTCACCGCGCCGGCCTGCCCGGCCGGGGAGACCACACTGATCCTCGGTGGGGAGCAGATGGCGTTGCAGATCCACGAGTCGGTCGGGCACGCCATCGAACTGGACCGGATCCTCGGCTGGGAGGCCGCCTTCGCCGGCACGTCCTGGCTGGACCTGGCCCAACTCGGCAGCCTGCGGTACGGATCCGAGCTGATGAACGTGACGATCGACCCGACCATCCCGGGCGCGTTGGGCAGTTTCGGGTTCGACGACGAGGGCAGCCCGGCGGTCAAGCGGGACGCGGTCCGGCAGGGCCGGTGGGTCGGCGTACTGGCCGGGCGGGACTCGGCCGCCGTCGCCGGCCTGGACCACGGCGGCAGCGTACGGGCGGACGGCTGGTCGCGGCTGCCGATGGTCCGGATGACCAACGTCGGGCTGGAGCCGGGGCCGCACACGTTGGACGAGATGATCGCGGCGACCGACCACGGGGTGCTGATGGACATCAACCGGTCCTGGTCGATCGACGACAAGCGGCTCAACTTCCAGTTCGGCTGTGAGATCGGCTGGGAGATCCGCAACGGCAAGTTGGGGCGGATGCTGCGCAACCCGACGTACACCGGAATCGGCCCGGTGTTCTGGCGGTCGATGGACATGTTGTCGTCGGAGAGCGTCGCCTGGGGGACGCCGAACTGCGGCAAGGGCCAGCCCGGTCAGGTCGGGCACACCGGGCATCCGGCGGCGCCGGCCCGGTTCACCAACGTCCGGGTGGGGGTACGCGGGTGAGTCTGGACGCGGGGCTGACGGGCGCGGCGACGTCGCCCGCCGAGACCGATCTGGCCCTCCGGGTGGTGGCAGCGGTCCGCCGGGCCGCCGGGCCGGGCGCTCAGGCCGAGGCGTACGTCAGCCACCGGGCGCTGGCGCTGACCCGGTTCGCCAACTCGTTCATCCACCAGAACGTCGCCGAGGCAGTCACCACAGTGTGGCTGCGGCTGCACGTCGACGGCCGGACCGCGATCGGTTCGACCACGCTGACCGGCCCGGACGGGTTGGCCGACCTGGTCGAGCGCACCTTGGCGGCGGCCCGGCTCTGCCCGCCGGATCCGTCCTGGCCGGGGCTCGCCGGACCGGCGCCGCTGCTCGCGGCCGGTTCGTGGGACGAGGCGACCGCGCAGGCCGGTCCTGCGGAGCGGGCGGCCCGGGTGCGGGACTTCGTCGCGGCAGCCGGCGGTCTGGAATGCGCCGGGTTCTGCCGGACCGTGCACCGGTCGACGGGGTTCGCCAACAGCGCCGGGCAGACCGCCGGTGGCCGGGCGGCGGAGGCCGCGATGGACGGGATCGCCCGGACCGACGGCGCCGACGGGGTGGCCCGGCAGGCGGCCGACCGGCTGACCGAGATCGACGGCGCGGCGCTGGGTGCCCGAGCCGCGGTGAAGGCTCGGGCCGGCCGGCACCCGGTCGATCTGCCGCCGGGGCGCTACCCGGTGGTGCTCGAACCGACCGCGGTGCTGGATCTGTTGCAGATGCTGGCCCGGCACGGCTTCGCCGGCAAGGCGCACCATGAGCGGCGGTCGTTCGTCCGGCTCGGTGAGGCCCAGTTCGACCCGGCCATCTCGCTGGTCGACGACCCGGCCACCGGTGGCGGGCTGCCGTTCGACGCCGAGGGCACCCCGACCGGCCGTACGGTGCTGGTGGACGGCGGCCGATCAACGGCGCTCACTCACGACCGACGGACCGCGGCGGCGGCCGGCACCGCTTCGACCGGACACGCGGCACCGGGCAACGTCCCGTGGGGGCCGGTGGGTCAGCATCTGCGGCTGCTCCCGGCCGATGGCTGGCAGTCGGCCAGCGGCGACGGGCCGGCGGCTGGGGGCAGTGCGGCGCTGCTCGGCGGTGCGCAGCGCGGTCTGCTGGTCACCGATCTGTGGTACACCCGGATTCTCGATCCACGCAGCCTGGTGGTGACCGGCCTGACCCGTAACGGTGCGTGGCTCGTCGAGTCCGGTGAGATCGTGGCGGCGGTCCGCAGTCTGCGGTTCACCCAGTCGTATCCGCAGGCGCTCGCGCCCGGTGCGGTGCTGGGCCTGGGCTCGGAGTTGAGCCGGCTGCCGGACAGTTGGGACGACACCTCCTGGCACGCGCCGGCCCTGCACCTGGCGGACTGGCAGATCACCGGCGGCGCCGCCGGCTGACCCCGGCGAAACCTGCGAGATTGACGACGCTAGGCGGATTGCTTAGGTTAGCCATACCTCACTAACTCTGGGGTCCGCGATGGGCGGTGCGGGCTGGTCGACCGCACCGCCCGTCACCCCTGACGACGCGTTCGCTGTCAATCTGTGACCGACGCCGCTCGGGATCCAGTGAGCTTCTGCACATCCACCGCCCTAGCGGCGGGCCGGGCTTTCGTAACCGACGCGATACCGGCAAGACTCCCTTGCGCATACGGCCGCCGGTACTGGGCGTAACGTGTGCACCGGACCAGCGCCCGCCGATGCGTGTGGTGCGGGTTCCGGAGCACGCGGTCGCACGGCATCTGGGCTCTGCCCTGCTACGCCACAGACCGGCCGAAGATATCCGGGTCCGCCCTTGCACGGGTCGGGCCCCGTCAGGGAGACAGGATGACGACTACGGCAACGATGCCGGGGCAGGCGCGGGCGCGCGCCGCCATCGCGGCGAAGACGTTGCGCACCGACCGGTGGTGGCTACCCCCGCTGATCACCGTGATCGGACTCGGTGCCTGGGTCACCTACGCCACCGTCCGGGTATTCATGCACGACTTCTACTGGGTCCAGGAGCACCACTACCTCACCCCGTTCTACTCACCGTGCGTCACCGAGCGCTGCGTACCGGAGGCGGCGCACTTCGGCCGGTTCCTACCCGGCTGGTGGATCATCCCGGACGCGGCGCTGACCCTGCCGTTCCTGCTGCTGTTCCGGCTGACCTGCTACTACTACCGCAAGGCCTACTACCGGGCGTTCTGGCTGAGCCCGCCGGCCTGCGCGGTGCCGGACGGCCACCAGCGCTACACCGGCGAGACCCGCTTCCCGCTGGTCTTCCAGAACGTGCACCGCTACGCCTTCTACGCCGCCGCGATCATCTCGCTGATCAACACCTGGGACGCGGTCCTCGCCTTCGACGGCGAGAACGGCTTCGGTGTCGGCCTGGGCAACGTCATCCTGCTCGGCAACGTGATCATGCTGTGGGCGTACACGCTGTCCTGCCACTCCTGCCGGCACATCGCCGGTGGCCGGCTGAAGCACTTCTCCAAGCACCCGGTGCGCTACCGGATCTGGACGTTCATCTCCAAGCTCAACGTCCGGCACATGCAGTTGGCCTGGATCACCCTCGGCACGCTCGCGCTGACCGACTTCTACGTGATGGCGCTGTCCGCCGGCTGGTTCGGCGACCTGCGGTTCTTCAACTAAGGGCTTGGACGATATGACTACCCGAATCGAACGACACCACTACGACGTCGTGGTCATCGGCGCCGGCGGCGCCGGGCTGCGGGCGGCGATCGAGGCCCGGCTGGCCGGCAAACGTACCGCGATCATCTCCAAGTCGCTGTTCGGCAAGGCGCACACGGTGATGGCCGAGGGCGGCGCGGCGGCGGCCATGGGCAACGTGAACAGCCGCGACAGCTGGCAGGTGCACTTTCGCGACACCATGCGCGGCGGCAAGTTCCTCAACAACTTCCGGATGGCCGAACTGCACGCCAAGGAGTCACCGCAGCGGATCTGGGAGCTGGAGACGTACGGCGCGCTGTTCGACCGTACGAAGGACGGCAAGATCTCGCAGCGCAACTTCGGCGGTCACGAGTACCCGCGACTGGCCCACGTCGGTGACCGCACCGGCCTGGAGCTGATCCGTACCCTGCAGCAGAAGATCGTCTCGCTGCAGCAGGAGGACAAGCGGGAGTACGGCGTCCACGACGCCCGGATCAAGGTCTTCGCCGAGACCACCATCACCGAGCTGATGCTGGAGGACGGGCCGGACGGCCCCCGGGTCGCCGGCGCCTTCGGCTACTACCGGGAGAGCGGCGAGTTCGTGCTCTTCGAGGCGCCGGCGGTGGTGCTGGCCACCGGCGGGGTCGGCAAGTCGTACAAGGTCACCTCCAACTCCTGGGAGTACACCGGCGACGGGCACGCGCTGGCCCTGCGGGCCGGCGCCACTCTGATCAACATGGAGTTCCTGCAGTTCCACCCGACCGGCATGGTCTGGCCGCCGTCGGTCAAGGGCATCCTGGTCACCGAGTCGGTCCGGGGCGACGGCGGCGTGCTGCGCAACACCGACGGCAAGCGGTTCATGTTCGACTACGTTCCCGACGTGTTTCGCAAGCAGTACGCGGAGACCGAGGAGGAGGCGGACCGCTGGTACACCGACCCGGACAACAACCGGCGTCCGCCGGAGCTGCTGCCCCGTGACGAGGTCGCCCGCGCGATCAACAGCGAGGTCAAGGCCGGTCGTGGTACGGAGTCCGGCGGCGTACTGCTGGACATCGCCAGCCGGCTCCCGGCCGAGGAGATCCGTCGCCGGCTGCCGTCGATGTACCACCAGTTCAAGGAGCTGGCCGACGTCGACATCACCAGGCAGCCGATGGAGGTCGGGCCGACCTGCCACTACGTGATGGGTGGTGTCGAGGTCGACCCGGACACCGCCGCAGCGGCCGGCCGGATCAGCGGCCTGTTCGCCGCCGGTGAGGTCTCCGGCGGCATGCACGGCTCCAACCGCCTCGGCGGCAACTCCCTGTCCGACCTGCTGGTCTTCGGCAAGCGGGCCGGTGAACACGCGGCCGCGTACGTCGGCGGGCTGGACCGGCGGCCGAAGGTCTCGGCCGACGAGGTGGAGCAGGCGGTGGACCAGGCGCTGGCGCCGCTGTCGCGCGACACCGGGGAGAACCCGTACACCCTGCAGCAGGACCTGCAGGCGGTGATGGGCGACCTGGTCGGCATCATCCGGCGCGAAGGTGAACTGGCGGATTCGCTGGTCAGGCTGGCCGAGCTGCGCGAGCGCGTGGTCAAGGTCAGCGCCGCCGGCGGCCGGCGTTACAACCCGGGTTGGCACCTGGCGCTGGACCTGCGCAACATGCTGGTGGTGTCGGAGTGCACCGCCAAGGCCGCGCTGGAGCGCACCGAGTCCCGCGGCGGGCACACCCGCGAGGACCACCCGACCATGGCCCCGACGTGGCGCACGGTCAACCTGGTCTGCTCGCTGGACGGTGACACGGTCAAGCTGGAGCCCAAGCCGCTGCCGAAGATGCGCCCGGAGCTGATCAAGCTCTTCGACCGGGCGGAGCTGGCCAAGTATCTGACCGACGAGGAGTTGGCGGAGTTCGACGCGCTGGCGCAGGACGCGCTCGCTGAGGAGGCGGACAACTGATGGGCACCAAGCGCCACTTCAGGGTGTGGCGGGGCGACGAGACCGGCGGCGACCTGCAGGACTACCAGGTGGAGGTGAACGAGGGCGAGGTTGTCCTCGACGTCATCCACCGGCTGCAGGCCACCGAGGCTCCGGATCTGGCCTGCCGGTGGAACTGCAAGGCCGGCAAGTGCGGCTCCTGCTCCATGGAGATCAACGGCATGCCGAAGCTGGGCTGCATGACGCGGATGTCGACGTTCGAGGAGAACGAGACGATCAGCGTCAGCCCGCTGCGGACCTTCCCGGTGATCCGCGACCTGGTCACCGACGTCTCGTTCAACTACCAGAAGTCGTTGGAGACGCCGGCGTTCAGCCCGCCGGAGGACCTTGCCCCCGGCGAGTACCGGATGCAGCAGGTCGACGTGGAACGTTCGCAGGAGTTCCGCAAGTGCATCGAATGCTTCCTCTGCCAGAACACCTGCCACGTGGTACGTGACCACGAGGACAACAAGACCGCGTTCTCCGGTCCCCGGGTGTTCATCCGCGCCGCCGAGCTGGACATGCATCCGCTGGACACCAGGACCGACCGCAAGCAGTACGCGCAGGCGCAGCAGGGGCTGGGCTACTGCAACATCACCAAGTGCTGTACCGAGGTCTGCCCCGAGCACATCAAGATCACCGACAACGCGATCATCCCGATGAAGGAACGCGTCGTCGACCGGCGGTACGATCCCCTCGTGTGGCTCGGCAGCAAGATCTTCCGGCGGGGACAGAACGGCACGGCGGCGAGTGGACCGGCGCTCGGCGAGTCCGGCCTGGACCAGCCGGCCGCCACGACCGCCGGGCTGCCGGCGGACGGCGACCACAGCGCGGCGGCCGACGCCGAGCGCGGGGTCAACTGGCACCGCCAGGTGCCCCGCCCGCAGGCGGCGGCGGTGGACGAGAAGGGCCACCTGCCGATCAGCGAGCTGGCGTTCGACAAGCCGGCCGCGCCGTCGCCGTTCGGCGAGGACGTCACTTTCCCACTGCCGGACAAGTCGCTCAACTACCACCACCCGGACCAGGACCGCTGAGCCGGTCTCACCCGGACCAGGACCGCTGACCGCCCCTCCCGGTGCTTCGTGCGCCGGGAGGGGCGGTTTCTTTCCGTGGTCGCCGGGGTTGCCCGCCAGCCATTGACGGTCGTAACATCCTCGGCGGAGCCGGGAACGGACCTTGTCCACCGTTTCCGTCGTGGGGCGGCGTCGGGCCGCCGGACCCACGGCACCAGCCTGTACTGCGGGCTGCTCGCCGAAGGACTCCCCCACCATGATCCCGCTCCGCCTCCGGCGCCACCGCCTGCCCGCACTCGTCGTCGCCGCCCTCGTCGTCGCCGGCGTGACCGTCGTCTGGCTGGCACCGGACGCCGACGCCAGCGAACTCTGCGGGCGGGCCGACACGATCGACATCACCGACAAGCGGTACGTGGTGATGAACAACATCTGGGGTGCGGACACCCCGCAGTGCCTGACCGTCGACGCGGCCGGCCAGTTCGAGGTGACCCACACCGAGCACGACAAGCGGGACGGCTCCGCCGTCGCCTACCCGACCATCTACCAGGGCTGCCACTGGGGCAACTGCACCGTCGGCAGCGGCCTGCCGATCAAGGTACGGCAGTTGCGCTCCGCCCGGTCCGACTGGACGATCGACACCCAGGACGCCACCGGCCGCTGGAACGCCGCGTACGACCTGTGGTTCCACACCGACGCCAACGCCCACCGCTCCCCCGACGGCGCCGAACTGATGGTCTGGCTGGATCGGGCCGGCGGGGCCGAGCCGGCCGGGACGCTGGTGGCGCGGGGAGTGACCCTGGCCGGGGCGACCTGGGACGTCTACTACGCCGACTGGCACTGGAACTACGTGGCGTACGTGCGTACCACGCCGGTCGACGAGGTACGGGACCTGGAGTTGGCGGCGTTCACCCGGGACGCGGTGGGCCGCGGCTACCTCGACCGGGACTGGTACCTCAGCGGGGTCGAGGCGGGTTTCGAGATCTGGCACGGCGGTGCCGGGCTCACCTCCCGGGCGTTCCAGGTCGCGATCAACCTCTGATCGTCGGTCGCGCCGTCGGTCATCGAGCCGAGAGGGAGAGTGTCGCGCCGATGTGGCCGTCGTTCTCGACCGACTCCGCCAGGAGCCAGGCGACCTGCGTACGAGCCACTTTCATGCTGCGGGTCGCACCGGTGGTCGAGACGAACGGCGGCTCGGCCGGGTCGTCGTCGGTGAGGTTCACCGGTTGAACTGCGGTCCAGTCCAGGCCACTGGACCGCACGATCCGCTCCTGCCTCTCGGTGTCGACGATCTGCGGTCGTAGGAGGACCCAGAAGACCAGACGCTGGAGCATGGGCAGGTGCGTCCGGGTGGGTCCGACGCCGTACGACGTCTGCACCACCAACCGGCGTACGCCGTGACGACGCATCGCCTCGACAACGACACCGGTCCCCCGGGAACGGACATCCAGCGGCGTGTGCGCCGGACCACGCAGCCTGACCCCCACCGGGTTCTCGCTGATGCCCAGCGTGACGATCACCGCATCCTGACCACGCACTGCCTTGTCGACGTCACCAGGGTCGGTGGCGTCGCCATTCACCCCGCGCAGCAAGCCGCCATCGACCTGCCCGGCCACCGTCGTCGCGTTCCGCGAGAACGCGGTGACCTCATGGCCCCGGTGGCCGAGTTCCCGCACCGTGGCACGGCCGGACCCACCGGATGCACCGACCACCAGTACCTTCATCGCTGCTCCCCCTGTCGTCGTTGCCGCCAGTGCGCGGCTCCCCATCGACAAAATCAGTTCCGGGTCGGCGAGGATATGATCGGGAAACGCGAAAGTATGCTCGATCGTCCAGGAATCGCGATGGTGAAACTCGAGGTCGATGCGCCGTGGGTGTCGGTGGACCCGGTCGGGGAAGCACTGCACCTGCTGCGGATGACCGGGATCTTCTACTGCCGCACCGAGGTCAGCGCCCCATGGGCGCTGGAGATGCCGCCGTTCGGCGATTGTCTGAGTGTCCATGTCGTGACGTCCGGTGGCTGCTGGCTACGTGTCGGGGACGCGCCACCACTGCAGTTGAGCGCCGGCGACCTCGCGCTCGTGCCGCATGGCCGTGGGCATCTGCTGATGAGCAGCCCACAGACCGGACAGGCCGGAAAGGCCGGACGGGTCGACCTGCTACCGCAGGAACATCTCAACGCGCACTACTCGATACTCCGTCACGGTGGCGGCGGCGAGACGTCCACGCTGGTCTGCGCAGTGGTGTCGTTCGAGGGGCCGGCCGCTCACCAACTCGTACGGCTGCTGCCACCGGTCATCCATGCGACCGGGTCGGACCCGCGGACCAGTGGCTGGATCGGTGCCACCCTCGCGTTGCTGACCAGCGAGGTGTCGGACCTTCGCCCGGGCGGGGAAGCCGTCACCACCAGACTCGCTGACATCCTGGTGATCCAGGCAATCAGGTCATGGATCGACAGCGACGACCCGCAAGCGCGAGCCGGATGGCTCGGCGCGCTGTCAGACCCACTGATCGGGCGGGCCATCGCGGCGATCCACCGCGAACCCAGCCGTACCTGGACCGTCGCCTCGCTGGCGCGCGTAGCCGCGATGTCGCGGTCGTCGTTCGCAGCCCGGTTCACCCGACTCGTCGGTGAACCGGCACTCCAGTACGTCACCCGGTGGCGGATGCACGTCGCGCTCGCGAGGCTCGAACAGGGCCAGACGACGGTTCGCGAACTGGCCGGCCAGTCCGGCTACGGATCGGAAGCCGCGTTCAGCCGGGCGTTCAAACGCATGATCGGAGTCGCTCCCGGCTCGGTCCGCGGTAGTCGCGACCCGAGTGCCGGCCCGCACTGAAATCACAGCACCCGGCATCAGCCGTCGTGCGGCCTGCTGCCGGCGTGCAGCAACGGACGGAGCTCGGCGACGATCGGCTGATCTGCGGGCAGCCAGGTGACCTGATCGAGTTCGTCGGCCGCCAGCCAGCGCAGAGCTGAGTGCTCGAGCGCGGTCGGCTGCGCCGGTCCGAGCAGTCCGGCGAGGTAGACCCGCAGCACCGACCGGCCGTGGCCGAGCGGCTGGTCGGGGCCGACCCGGTCACCCACCGTGATCGCAACCCCGAGTTCCTCGCGGCACTCACGGATCAGGGCATCGGTCTCGGTCTCGCCGCTCTCCACCTTGCCGCCGGGAAACTCCCACTTGCCGGCCGCGCCCGGTGGATGGGTCCGGGCACACGCCAGCACCCGACCGTCAACGACGATCGCCGCCCCGACCACCACCTGACGCCTCGCCCGCCCGCTCCGCACAGCAGATGAGCCTGCCAGATCAATCAGCATTTCGGGTAACCCTGCTGACTGCTAGGACAGCAGATGACGGAAGGGTGGACGTGGACACACCAACCAGTTAGCGGCCAGACTGGGGACCACCGACCAAGACACAGGATGGCGACGATTTGGCCACAAGCCGGCAACGACGCCTGGGAGGTGTGGCTTTGCGAGCACTCTGGTCCAGCCGGACCGGCCGCGACTACCTTAGCGATGCGCTCACGCAACTGGACGGGTGGACGCAGGACGGCCAGCAACTCCGGCGAACCCTGCTGCTCGACGACAGCCAGCACGCCGAGCTCACCGAGCGGATCAAGGTAGCAGCCGACGCCCTGCACCTGCGGCCCGACGTACGCCGAGCCGACGGACAGACCCAGATCCGGCTCGGCTCCCCCGACGGCGACAAGATCACCGACGGCGACGTCGCACTCGCGGCCCGCATCGAGGACGCCTACCGTACGGTCGTCGACCTGCGCTGATCCCGCGTCCCCCGCACGGATCACCGCTGACCGCAGCGACCTCGCTCATCGCTGGCGTGGTTGTGCCCGCCGCCTACCCTCGGGCACATGGCGAACGTGGCGTACGACCGGCGGGAGCAACTTCGGCAGATCGAGAGCGGGCTGCTCGACGGGGAGCAGGTGATCGCGGTCTACGACGCGATCGGCACCGGCACCGGCTTCATCGGGCTGACCAACCGCCGGGTGATCATCCAGGACAAGTCGTTCGTCGGCAAAAAGGTCGCCATCACCAGCATCCCGTACTCGAAGATCACCAGCGTGAGCGTAGTGAGCAACAAGTCCTGGGGCGGCTCGTACTTCTCGTCCGGCGCCATCGCGATCAACGTCGGCACCCACACCTACGAGGTCGAGTTCCGTGGCGACCAGAAGTCCCACCACGTACACAACGTGATCCTGCACTACATCTCGTGACCGACCGCGGGACCGACAGACAGCAGGGCTGACCGCTCGATTATGTCCATCCCGCGCTCAACCTAAGCGGCTTCCGGCTTCTCCGGCTCGACACCGCCGGCTCGCAGGATCCGCCGGACCTGTTCCCGGCCGTAGCCAGTCACCCGAGCGATCTCGCCCACGCGGGCACCGCCTCGGTATGCAGTCACGATTGCGGCCGCAAGCCGCTTCCGTACCTGTGGCACCTCGGCACGCGCTGAAGCGACTTCCGCGAGCCCATCCTGCACGCGTCGGAGCGCAGCCCGGTACGCCTCCGCTGCCGCCTCAAGGTCACCTGCCACGGCGGAAGGTGCCTCAGGGCTTCGGGTCTGGCGTAACGAACGTGCCGCGACCGGCGAAGGTGACCACACGGCCTTCCTCGCGTAGCACGTCAAGCGCGGCCCGCACGGTGCCACGCGCCACGAGGTACGTCTGCGCCAACGTCACCTCACCAGGCAGCTTGCGCCCCGGCAGCCAATCGCCGCTATCGATCTGCGCGTTGAGCGCATCGGCCACCTGCTCGGCAAACGAACGCGGCGACCACGGGTCGACCATGCTCACAGGCTGCCACCTGTCCAGCCGACCGATGCTATCCATTCAGTTCACCAGCCCAAAACCCACCCGCACCGCGGATTCCCAGACGAAGCGCGCGGCGATACGACGCCTCCTCAGGAGCCGTGGTCGGTCCGAGAGTGCTGCCGGGGCACGGGACGGTGCAGATCTGGGCCGACGCCGGCTCAGGCGGAACCGGTCAGCGGGTGGATGTTGCCGTCGACCGCCTTCGGTTGGCCAATATCGACTCCGGCGAAGGCGTCAAGGCCCTATACCGACTGGGACCGTTCCACCACCAAGGCTGACCCCTCCGTTCAGCGTCGAGGTGAGTCTCACGCACCTCAAAACCGCCTCGTAAGGTGTCTGAGCCTCACCTCGATGCGGCGCAGACATCGAGACTGAACGACGGTAAGTCAACAGAAGCCGGCTGTTACGGTGAGGAACATGACCGCAGTGCCCGAGTGGATGCGGCCGCCCCGCCCTGAAGGGTGGTACGCCGACGACCTCGACCAGCTCCCGCAGGCGCCCCGTCACACCGAGCTGATCGACGGAGCACTCGTCTTCATGATGTCCCCCCAGCGGGCTTGGCACGGCCGAGCTGTCTCCGCTTTGCTCTTCGCTCTCATGGAGCAGGCGCCAGCAGGCGTCGAGATTGAGCGGGAGATGACGATTCGGCTCGACGAACGGAACCGCCCCGAGCCCGATCTCCTCGCCACGCGGGCTCCCTACTACGACCCGGACTGCACCTTCTACACACCCGACCAGGTGCTGTTGGTCGTCGAGGTGGTGTCGCCGGAGTCGGCCCACCGCGACCGGACAGTCAAGCTGCGCAAGTACGCGGAAGCCGGCATTCCGCACTACTGGCGCGTCGAGGACGAGGGTGGATCACCGGTGGTCCACGCATACGAGCTCGACGAGCCCACCCGGTCGTACGTCGCGACCGGGATCCACCGCCACGAGCTGCACACCACGACGCCGTTCGAGCTCAAGCTGAATCTGGACGGGCTTGTGCCCGGTCGCAAGAGCTGAGCCGGGCAGCCGCTCAACTGCCTGACGCATCTCTGCCACGGCCGCAGGGCCGGCCTACAGCCTGATGACCCGAACCCGATGCCCGCACAACCTGGTCATGTCGTCGACATCCGACGTCAAGACCGCGACCGGCGCGGGTAGTCGTAGCGCCATCTCGGCGACCATGGCATCGATGGCGTACTTGTGCCCGTGCAGCCCCGCCGCCTTCAACAGCCCCGCACTGCGACGGGCGTTCTCTTCCGTCACCGCCTCCACACGAATGCGGGACAACAGCCAGGTCAGCCGAGCGGTGTCCACGCCGGTGTGGGAAACCTCGATGATCGTGGCAGCCGACATGGCCAGATCAGCCCCGTCACGCTCCGCCTGCTCCAGCAGTCGCATCACCATGCGATCCCGGCCGATCCATCCCGAGAAGCCTTGCGAGTCGAGCACAAGCGATTCGAGGCTCACGCCGCCCGGTCCGTCTCCCTGGTCCCGTACAGAAGCGCCTGGGCCTCGGCCATCTCCTGATCGGTGAACGCCCCGGACTCAGCTTGATAGCGGTCCAACTCCTCCCGGAGAAGCCTCCGCCGTTCAGCCCGCTCGGCCAGCTCGGTGAGGTAGCCGGAGACGTTGTCGGTGTGCGACTTCATGCTCTCCAGCAGCTCCACCGGCAGCGTGATCGTGACCTTCCTCGTCCTCGCCATCCAGCAACCATACCACGGTATTACCGCGAGCTGGGCACAGCTGCTACCACCTCGCAGACACCGCTAATTCTGGGACGAGGCACACGCCGGCTCGTGCCCGGCATGCCGGAATCAGACGTTGAAGCGGAACTCGACGACGTCGCCATCCTGCATGACGTACTCCTTGCCCTCCATCCGGACCTTGCCGGCCGCCTTGGCCGCCGCCATCGTGCCGGCCGCGACCAGGTCGTCGTAGGAGACGATCTCGGCCTTGATGAAGCCGCGCTGGAAGTCGGAGTGGATCACCCCGGCGGCCTCCGGCGCGGTCGCCCCAACCGGGATGGTCCAGGCCCGCGCCTCCTTCGGCCCGGCGGTGAGGTACGTCTGCAGCCCAAGCGTACGGAATCCGACCCGGATCAGCTGGTTGAGCCCCGGCTCGCTCTGCCCGGTCGACTCCAGCAGCTCCATCGCCTCGTCGTCCGGCAGATCGATCAACTCGGACTCGATCTTGGCGTCCATGAAGACCGCCTCGGCCGGGGCGACCAGCGCCCGCAGCTCGGCGAGCAGCTCGGCATTGCCCAGCTCGTCCTCGTCGACGTTGAAGACGTACAGGAACGGCTTGGTGGTGAGCAGGTGCAGCTCACGCAGCTCGGCGACGTCGATGCCGGCGGCGGCCGCACCCGCGTACAGCGTGGTCCCGCCGTCGAGCAGCGCGGCGGCGGCCTTCGCGGCGGCGTGGATCGCCGCCCGGTCCTTGCGCAGCCGGGCTTCCTTCTCCAGCCGGGGCAGCGCCTTCTCCAAGGTCTGCAGGTCGGCCAGGATCAGCTCGGTGTTGATCGTGGCGATGTCATCACCCGGGGAGACCTTGCCGTCGACGTGCACCACGTTCGGGTCGGAGAAGACCCGCACGACCTGGCAGATCGCGGCGGCGTCGCGGATGTTGGCCAGGAAGGCGTTGCCTCGGCCCTGCCCCTTGGACGCGCCCCGCACCAGACCGGCGATGTCGACGAACGACACCGGCGCCGGGATGGTCTTCTCCGAGCCGAAGATCTCCGCCAGCCTGCCCAGCCGCCCGTCCGGCAGCCCCACCACCCCGACGTTCGGCTCGATCGTGGCGAAGGGGTAGTTCGCCGCGAGGACGTCGTTCTTGGTGAGCGCGTTGAACAGGGTGCTCTTGCCGACGTTGGGCAGGCCGACGATGCCGATGGTGAGACTCACGTCGGTCGAGTCTACGCAGCGTCCGGTGGCGGGTCAGGCGCAGGCGGTCTTCAGCTTCTCCGCCAGCTCGGCCAGGCGACCCTCCACCTGTCCCATCGGGGTGTTGTCGTCCGGGTCGACGATCTGGGCGGCGAACTCGGACGCCTCGGTCAACGCCTGCTGCACGTCGGCGTCGACCGGGTCGGCGGCGAGCGACTCCAGCATTGCCGAGAGGTCGGTGAACTTGGCCCGGAACTCGGCGTCGGCGGTCTCCGCAGCCGTCCCGCCCTCAGCCACTGCGGCGATGAGGTCGGCGAAGTACGCCTCGATGGTCGATGCAGTCTCCTCGGCGACCGGTACCGCCGTGTCGCATGCCGTCTTGGTGGCCGCGGCGGCCCCGCCCTCGGCGGAGCCGGCCGACTCCGCGTCGGCCGACGCGGTCGCCGTCGGCGATGACGTCTGACCGGCGGCGGTGTCGGTTTCGCTGTCGCCACCGCCGCAGCCGGCCAGGGTCAACGCGAGCGCCGTCGCAGCGGCGGCGGTGATCAGGGTACGTCGCATCGAAGATCCGTCCATTGAGAGGCGAGCAAACTGGACCAGGCTAACGGACGTCTGCTCCCGGCCCGCCCGGCCCCTCGTGGACGTCACTCGCAGACGGCGCGGAAATCTTCTGGGATCGCCACCACGGCGGCGACCTGCTCGTCGCTGAGCGGAGTCTCACCGATCTCGGTGGCGGCCTCGATCGCGGCCGTACTCTCGGTCAGCACCGTCCGCAGTTCGTCCGACACCGGGCCGGTGGCCAGTGAGGTGAGCGTCGCCGACCAGCCGCGCATCTGCGCCTCGAAGTTGTCCTTCGCGTCCGCCGGCGCCCCCGCGCTGGCCGTCGGGTCGGCGAACTGGTTGACGTCACGCTGGAAACCGGCGGCGAAGTCGCTGCTCATCGATACCGCCTGATTGCAGGCGGCGTTGGTGGCGGCGAGGATGTCGGCCTCACTGGCGGTGCTGCTGCCGACGGTCGGCGACGGCGCGCCCGTCGGCGGCGGCTCGGTGCCGCAGCCGGTGAATCCGAGGATCAGGGCCGAGCCGAGGACGGCGCTGGCCAGTAGGCGACGCATGATATCTACCGACTCCTTTATCGAGGTGCACCAAACTGTGCCACTCTATCGATCCAGGAGCCAGGTCGCCGAACGGAGCCCATCGACCGACACAGATGGCGAGAGCGCCGCTGCCAGCAGTTGATGGTGAGCATCGTCATGTTACTTACCAGTGACGCGTGCTCTACCGTCTGCGCAGGGCAACGGCGCCGTGTGCCCAGCGCGGCCAGACCCGGCAGCACCGGGCGGTACCCGCTGCGAGCGGCGTACCGTTGCCGCCCGGACGGACGTTCGGGTGGACGACAAGGTCCGGGCGAGCGGGGAGCGGGTGGCGTGGTGGCGAACGGGGCGGCGGCGCTGGCGCGGCCGGTGGTGGAACGGGCACGCATCGCGGTCGCGATCGCGTTCGGGGTCAGTGGTCTGGCGTTCGCCTCGTGGATCTCCCGTACCCCGGCGATCCGCGACGCCCTCGATCTGACCAACGCCCAGTTCGGGCTGCTGCTGTTGTGCACGTCGGTGGGCGCGGTCAGCGCGCTGCCGCTGTCCGGTCCGCTGGTACACGCGATCGGGCCCCACCGGACGGTGCTGCTGGGCGCCGCGGCCGTGACCGTCGGGATGCTCGCCGTCGCAGTCGGTGTGGCGGTCGTCTCACCGCCACTGGCCGGCGCCGGGCTGCTGCTGACCGGCACCGGGTTGAGCAGCTGGGACGTGGCGATGAACGTTGAGGGTGCCGACGTCGAGCGCCGGCTCGACCGCCCGCTGATGCCCCGTTTCCACGCCGGCTTCAGCCTGGGTACGGTGACCGGCGCGCTCCTCGGGGCCGGGTGTGCCTGGCTGGCGGTGCCGGTCGACTGGCAACTCGCCGTCACCGCACTGCTGGTGATCGCCTCGATCGCCGCGGCCGTACGGATGTTCCTGCCGGTCCCGGTGCGGGTGCCCGGCGCGGCAGCACCCCGGTCCGGGGTGCTGCGTGCCTGGCGGGAGCCGCGCACCCTGCTGATCGGTCTGCTGGTGCTGGCCTTCGCGTTCGTCGAAGGGGTGGCGAACGACTGGCTCACCCTGGCCGTGGTCGACGGCTACCAAGTCGGTGACGCGGTCGGCGCGGTCGCATTCGGGGTGTTTGTCGCGGCGATGACCGCCGCCCGGATGGTCGGCGGTACGGCGTTGCAACGCTGGGGACGGGTGACGGTGCTGCGGGCGACGGCGGTGCTCGCCCTGATCGGCCTGGCCCTGGTGGTGTTCGGGCCGACGCTGCCGCTGGCGCTGCTCGGGGCACTGCTGTGGGGCGCCGGGGCGTCGCTCGGCTTCCCGGTCGGGATGAGCGCGGCCGCCGACGAGGCCGACCGGGCGGCGGTACGGGTGTCGGTGGTCAGTTCGATCGGCTACACCTCGTTCCTGGCCGGTCCGCCACTGATCGGTTTCCTGGCCGAGCAGGTCGGCATCCTACGATCGCTGCTGGTGGTGCTCGGGGCGTTGGCGATCGGCCTGCTGGCCGCCGGCGCTACCCGGCCGGCCGGCACGGGCGGCACGGCCAGCGCTACCCAGCCGGCCGGCACGGGCCAGGGCTCGTGACTGCAGGTCCGATTCCCGCCAGCCGACCGGGCCGGCAAGCGGGCAGGATCGACCCATGGAGCTCGACTTCGAGCGGTGCTACCGAGTGGTGGACAGCCGCGACCAGCGCTTCGATGGCTGGTTCTACACCGGCGTGACGTCGACCGGCATCTACTGCCGGCCGTCCTGCCCGGCGGTCACCCCGAAGCGGGACAACGTTCGGTTCTTTGCCTCGGCGGCCGCCGCGCAACAGGCCGGGCTGCGCGCCTGCCGGCGCTGCCACCCCGACGCCACCCCGGGTTCGCCCGACTGGGACCGCCGCGCCGACCTGGTCGGGCGGGCGATGCGGTTGATCGGCGACGGGGTGGTGGACCGCGGCGGCGTACCGGGGCTGGCCCGCCGGCTCGGCTACACCGAACGGCATCTCACCCGGGTGCTGACCGAGCAGGTGGGGGCCGGCCCGCTGGCGTTGGCCAGGGCGCAGCGTGCGCAGACGGCCCGGATCCTGGTGGAGCGGACCGCTCTGACCGTCGCCGAGATCGCGTTCGCGGCCGGGTTCGGCAGCGTCCGGCAGTTCAACGACACGTTCCGGACGGTGTACGGCGGCCCGCCGTCGACGCTGCGCGGCCGCGTACGGCCCGGTGCGCCCGACCGGGCCGGGGTGATCACCGTACGGCTGGCGTTCCGTCGGCCGATGGCGGTCGACGCCGTACTCGGATTCCTGGCCGACCGGGCGGTGCCCGGCGTGGAGTCCGCCGACGGCGGCAGATACCGGCGTGCGCTGCGGTTGCCGTACGGCACCGGCACGGTGGCGCTCACCCCGCACGACGGTTTCCTCGCCGCCGCGTTGCGCCTCGCCGACCTGCGTGATCTGGCACCGGCGGTGTCCCGCTGCCGCCGGCTGTTCGACCTGGACGCCGACCCGGCGGCGGTGGACGCCGTGCTGGGTGCCGATCCGGCGTTCGCCGCTGCTGTCGCCGCCGAGCCCGGGGTCCGGGTGCCGGGCGCGGTGGACGGCTTCGAACTGGCGGTACGGGCCGTGGTCGGGCAGCAGATCTCGGTGTCCGCCGCCCGCCGGGTGCTGGCCCGCCTCTGCGCGGCGACCGCGTCGCGAACAGCCCCGCCTGCGGACGGGTCGCGAACAGCCCCGCCTGCGGACGGGTCGCGAACAGCCCTGCCTGCGGACGGCCTGGCGCCGTTCCCGGGCCCGGCCGAACTGCTCGCCCTACCCGACGACGCCTTCGCGATGCCAGCCACCCGGCGCGGCACGCTGCGCGCGTTGGCCGCCGGGGTCGCCGACGGCGACATCGGGCTCGACCTGGGCAGCGACCGGGCCGAGCTGTCGCACCGGCTCACCGCACTGCCCGGCATCGGCCCGTGGACCGCCGGTTATGTGGCGATGCGGGCGCTCGGCGACCCGGATGTGCTGCTCGGCACCGACCTGGGGGTACGGCGCGGCGCGGCGGCGCTCGGCCTGCCCGCCTCCCCCGCAGACCTGACCACCCACGCTGAGCGCTGGCGGCCCTGGCGGTCCTACGCCAACCTGCGGCTGTGGCGGTCCGCCACGCCAACGAAATCTACATCGGAGTGAATGATGACAACGTCTTCGACATTGGACGCGAGTACGATCGCCACGGCGGTCGGGCCGCTGACACTGATCGCCGACCCGGACGGGGCACTGCGGGCCGCCGGCTTCACCGCCGACCCGGACGACCTGCTCGCCGTGGTCCACCCCGACCTGCGCGGACCGGTCCGCCACCGGGCCGACCTCGGCGACGTCACCCGCGCCGTACGGTCCTACCTGGCCGGTGAGCTCACTGCGATCGACCAGCTCCCGGTCAGTCAGCGCGGCGGTCCGTTCCAGCGCACCGCCTGGTCGGCGCTGCGTGAGGTGAAGCCCGGCGGGCCGGTCAGCTATACGGCGTTCGCCCTGCGCTCCGGCCGCCCGGCAGCGGTCCGGGCGGCAGCCGGCGCCTGCGCCCGCAACGCGGTCGCGCTGGTGGTCCCCTGCCACCGGGTGCTGCGCGGCGACGGCACGCTGGGCGGCTACCGATGGGGTCTGCCGATCAAGAAGTGGCTGCTCGACCATGAATCGCAGGTGACCTTCGCAGGGCAGTGAACCGGTGCCGGCACCGGCTACCGTCGTGGTGTGGACGCCGTACCCGACCGATCTCCGCCCCGGCGGCGCGCCGTCCACAATCTCTGGCGACTGCGCTGTTACCTGCGCCCGTACCTCGGTCAACTTGGTTGGCTGCTGGCGGCCGCCGCAGCAGCGACCGGGGCCGGCATCGCCATCCCGCTGGTCATCGCCGAGGTGGTGGACGGCCCGGTGGCCGCTGGTGATCCCGCTGGTCTGCTGTTCCTCGGTGGACTCGCCCTGCTGCTCGGCGTCGTCGAGGCGGTGCTCATCTTCATCCGGCGGTGGACACAGAGTGCCTCGTCGATCGGGATGGAGAGCACCATCCGCGACGACATCTACGCCCACCTGCAGCGACTCCCGGTCACCTTCCACGACCAGTGGCAGTCCGGGCAGCTGCTGTCCCGGGCGATCAGCGATCTGTCGGTTATCCGACGCTTCCTCTCCTTCGGCCTGCTGTTCCTGATCCTCAACTCGGCGACCTACCTGACCGTGGTGGCGCTGCTGCTGCACCTGTACTGGCCGTTGGGACTGGTGGTGGCGGCCAGCGCCCTACCGCTATACCTGTTCAGCCACCAGTTCACCCGCGCCTACCTGCGGGTGTCCCGACGAATGCAGGACCAGCAGGGTGACCTGGCCACCCTGGTCGAGGAGTCCGCGCAAGGGCTGCGGACCATCATTTCGTTCGGGCGCGGGCCGTACCTCACCGCGCGCTTCACCGACCTGGCCCGCGAGCTGCACGACACCGCGGTCGGCAAGGGCCGGCTGCTCGCCCATGCCTCGGCCCGCTACGACCTGGTGCCGAACGCGAGCCTCGCGGTCGTGCTGGTTGTCGGGGCTGTCGCCGTCGCCGACCAGCAGCTCACCATCGGTCAACTGGTCGCCTTCGTCACCCTGCAACTGATGCTGATCTGGCCGATCAAGTCGCTGGGCTGGATCATCTCGCACGCCCAGGAGGCGATGACCGCCGCCGACCGGATTCAGGAGGTGCTGGACACCTCGCCGTCGATCGTCGACCGACCGGATGCCATCAGGATCCGGGTCGGTGAGGTCCGCGGCGAGTTGCGTTTCGACAACGTCACCTTCGGCTACCCGGGGACGCCGGAGCCGGTGCTGCGCGGCGTCGACCTCACCGTACGGCCGGGTGAGACGTTGGCCATCGCCGGCCTGACCGGCAGCGGCAAGACCAGCCTGGTGTCGCTGGTGCCGCGGCTGTACGACGTCACCGGCGGGCGGATCACCCTGGACGGTCATGACCTGCGCGACCTGCGCCTCGACGAGCTGCGCCGGTGCGTCGGCGTGGCGTTCGAGGACCCCACCCTGTTCTCGATGTCGGTCCGGGAGAATTTGACCCTCGGCCGCCCGGACGCCACCGACGCCGAGGTGCACGCCGCGGTCCGGTTGGCGCAGGCCGACTTCGTCCACGACCTGCCCTGGGGGTTGCGGACCCGAATCGGCGAGCAGGGGCTGTCACTGTCCGGCGGACAGCGGCAGCGGCTGGCGCTGGCCCGGGCGGTGCTGGGCCGGCCCCGGGTGCTGGTGCTCGACGACCCGCTGTCCGCCCTGGACGTGCACACCGAGGCGTTGGTGGAGCAGGCGCTGCGCCGAGTGCTGGTCGGCACCACCGCGCTGCTGGTGGTGCACCGGCCGTCCACGGTCGCGTTGGCCGACCGGGTGGCACTGCTGGACGCGGGCCGGATCGCGGCTGTCGGCACCCACACCGAACTGCTCGCCACCGTGCCCGCCTACCGGGCCGTACTCTCCGCCGACGGACCCGGCCTGGTCAGGTCGCGGTGAACCGGACCGACGGTGCCGGCGGTACCGCAGATCGCGACGCGAGCAGGTACGACGACGGGCAGCTGGACTGGCGTGGGATCTCCGACCGGGCGGCGGACGGGGTCGGCGGCGCAGGCGACGGCGACCCGGTCGACAACGCCCGGGTCCGGGCCCGCAGCCGGGCGCTGCTCGGCTCGCTGACCCGGCCGCACCGGCGCATGATCGCGGTGGCGGTCGCCCTGCTGCTGCTGCAGAACGCCGCCGCGATGGCCGGTCCGTACCTGGTGATGCTGGGTATCGACCGGGCCATTCCGCCGCTGACCGACGACGGCGACGCGGGGCCGCTGATCGCGATCGCCGTCGCCTTCGCGGTCGCCACCGTCGCCGAGTACGTCGGCAAGCGCAGCTTCCTGATCCTGTCTGCCCGGATCGGTCAGGCGATCCTGCTCGACCTGCGTCAGCGGGTGTACCGGCATTTCCTCGGCCTGTCGGTCAGCTTTCACGAGCGCTACACCTCCGGCCGGGTGGTGGCCCGGTTGACCAGTGACATGGACTCGATCTCCGAGCTGGTCAACGGCGGCATCGACGATCTGGTGCTCGCCGGGCTGTCGGTGGTCTCGGTGGCGGCGATCCTGCTCTGGCTGGACCTGCCGCTGGCCCTGGTGACCCTGCTGGCATTCCCGTTCCTGCTGTGGATGTCGATCTGGTTCGCCCGCGCCTCCACCGTCGCCTACCGGCGTACCCGGGAGACTGTGGCGCTGCTGATCGTCCACTTCGTGGAGTCGCTCGGTGGTGTCCGGGCCGTGCACGCGTTCCGGCGCGAGCCCCGCAACCAGGAGATCTTCGCAGAGGTCAACACCGGCTTCCAGCGGGCCAGCCTGCACGCGTTCCGGCTGATCGCGATCTACTCACCGAGCCTCAAGGGCATCGGCAACGTGGCCATCGCGATGGTGCTCACCTTCGGCGGTTGGCAGGTGCTGCAGGGCCGCACTGAGATCGGCGTGCTCGCCGCGTTCCTGCTGTACCTGCGCCGGTTCTTCGAGCCGATGCAGGAGCTGAGCCAGTTCTACAACTCGCTGCAGTCGGCGACCGCGGCGCTGGAGAAGCTCTCCGGCGTACTCGACGAGCGGCCGGACGTCCCCGAACCGGTGCGGCCGCGGCCGCTGCCGCAGCCGGTACGCGGCGCGGTGCGGCTGCATGCCGTTTCCTTCGGCTACCGGCCGGACCGTCTGGTGCTGCCCGAGCTGACCCTGCGCATTCCGGCCGGGCAGACGGTCGCGCTGGTCGGGGCCACCGGGGCCGGCAAGTCAACGATCGCCAAGCTGGTGGCCCGGCTCTACGATCCGGTCAGCGGGTCGGTCACCCTGGACGGGATCGACCTGCGCGACATCGCCGGCCGCGACCTACGGCGGGACGTGATCATGGTGACGCAGGAGAATCACCTCTTCGCCGGCAGCGTCGCGGACAACATCCGGTTCGGCCGGCCGGACGCCACCGACACCGAGGTCGAGGCTGCGGCGCGGGCGATCGGCGCACACGAGTTCATCGCCGGACTTCCCGACGGGTACGCCACCGACGTGCACCGGCGCGGCGGGCGGCTGTCCGCCGGGCAACGGCAGTTGGTCGCCTTCGCCCGGGCGGTGCTGGCCGACCCGGCAGTTTTGATCCTCGACGAGGCGACCTCGTCGCTGGACGTGCCGACCGAGCGCCTGGTGCAGCGGGCGTTGCAGACCATGCTCGACGGTGGCCAGAACTGCAGTAGCCAGAACTGCGGTGGCGGCAACGACGGTGGCCGCAACGGCGACGGACCGGGGGCCAACAGCTCGCCGACCGGCCACGGGCGCACTGCGCTGGTCATCGCGCATCGGCTGTCGACGGTGCAGATCGCCGACCGGGTGCTGGTCCTCGACGACGGCCGGATCGTCGAGGACGGCCGGCCCGCCGACCTGATCGCCGACGGCGGTCGGTACGCCGTGCTGCACCACCAGTGGCGCGACAGCCTTAGCTGACCCGGACCGCCTGCAGGGTGTAGCTGAGTGGGAACCGCTCCGGTCGTTCAGTCAACCGCCACTCGCCGTCGTCGCCCTTTATCATCCGGCCGGGCAACGCGTTCCACGGCACGCTGTCGTGCTCGACCAGCATCGTCACCTGGAGCCCGGCGTCGGTGAGCGCGGTGAAGATCTCCCCGATGCCGTGGTTCCAGGAGTGGGTCAGGTTATGGGTGAAGCTGACGGCCGTATCGACGTAGGTGCCGTCCTCGTTCCATACCAGCGGCCGGTCCGTCTCGAAGTACGGCAGGTCGAGCACGAGCAGGCCGTCCGGGCGGGTCTCGTCGACCGCCCACAGCGCCGGGTGCCCTTCCCGCAGGAACAGCCGGCCGCCCGGCCGCAGCAGTGCGGCCACCGTCTCCGCCCATCGGGTCACGCTCGGCAGCCAGCAGAGCGCGCCGATCCCGGTGAAGACGAGGTCGAACCCTCCCGCACCGAGCACCTCCACGGCGCGGTAGACATCGGCTTCGACGTACTCGACCGGGGTCTGTGCGGCTGCGGCGATCCGCCGGGCCTCGGCCAGGGACGCGCCGGAAAGGTCCAGGCCGGTCATGGTCGCGCCCAGCCGGGCCAGCGACAGCGTGTCGGTGCCGATGTGGCACTGCAGATGCACTCCGCGTACGCCGGTCAGGTCGCCGAGCCTCGGCAGGTCGAAGCGCACCACCTCACTGAGCAGCGCCGGGTCGGCGATCAGCTGCGCCACCCGGTAGTCCGGCGATGCGGCGTGTGCCGGCGCGCGCTCGTCCCAGCTGGCCCGGTTGAGCGCCAGATAGTCGGTCATGCCGCCGACCATCGCATGATCCGACGCCGCTGGCACCCCGTTATCGTCCGGTCGGGTCCGGCCCGGTGAGCCTGGTAACGGCGGGTGGCCCCGGTCGCTCATGCGCTCCCGGGGCCACCCGCTTTCTCAGTTGTTACGTGTCACGCCCTGTTCGCCCGACGGCGGGTGAGCAGGAGCAACGAGATGCCCAGCACCACGAGCGCACCGCCGCTGGTGATCAGGTTCGTGGTCGCGCTGCCGGTGACCGGCAGCCCCACGTACCGGAAGGCGATCTCGTTCGAGGTGCCGTTCGGTGTCGTCACCGTGATGGTTGTGTGCTTGACGTCGCACGGCGGAGTGACGAAGCTCAGCGAGGTCCCGGAACTGTTGACCGTGACCTTGTTCGCTGGAATCGTCTTGCCGCAGATCGTCACGGTCGTCTGGCCTGGGATGAAGCCGCTGCCTCCGACCACCACTGTGGTCCCGCCGTTGGCCGGTCCCTGTCCAGGGTCGACCGAGTCGATCACCGGTGCCGGGCCACCCGAGTAGGTGAAGCCGTCCGGAGCGACCGCGTCGTCACCCGGCAACACCACCACCACATCAACCGGACCCACCGGCCCCGGCGGCGTCACCACC
>NZ_JBSWXD010000035.1:0-44596 GCF_056160425.1 Micromonospora sp. ABR4_055 | reverse complement strand
TGCCCGGCTACCCGGTGTGGTTGTTTGACCCAATGTCGTCGATTTGGGGGAACGTGCCTTCCCCGCTGGGGAACGTCGGTCGGCGAGTCGACCGGCGTGGCGGGCGTGAGGTGGGTCTCCGGGCGCGCCCCTGGCCCGCTCAGCCGTTACCTGGCTGATACGGTCCCGTCAAATTCGCCCGGTAGCAGGGAGTGAGACGACAATGGGCAAGAAGGTCACCGTCGTCGGGGCCGGCTTCTACGGCTCGACGACCGCGCAGCGCCTGGCCGAGTACGACGTCTTCGACACCGTCGTGCTGACCGACATCATCGAGGGCAAGCCCGAGGGACTGGCCCTCGATCTCAACCAGTCGCGGCCGATCGAGGGCTTCGAGACCAAGGTCGTCGGTGCGACCACCGGGGTGGACGGCTCCGGCTACGAGGTGATTTCCGGCTCGGACGTCGTCATCGTCACCGCCGGCCTGCCGCGCAAGCCGGGGATGAGCCGGATGGACCTGCTGGAGGTCAATGCCAAGATCGTCCGCGGCGTCGCGGAGAACATCGCCCGGTACGCCCCGGACGCGGTGGTCATCGTGGTGTCCAACCCGCTCGACGAGATGACCGCGCTGGCCCAGATCGCCACCGGGTTCCCGCGCAACCGGGTGCTCGGCCAGGCCGGCATGCTGGACACCGCCCGGTTCTCCCACTTCGTCGCCGAGACGCTGGCGGTACCAGTGGCGACCGTACGCACGCTGACCCTCGGCTCGCACGGTGACACCATGGTGCCGGTGCCGTCACGGTGCACCGTGAACGGCAAGCCGCTGACCGAGCTGCTGCCGGCGGACAAGATCGAGGAACTGGTGGTCCGGACCCGCAACGGTGGGGCCGAGGTTGTCGCCCTGCTCAAGACCGGGTCGGCGTACTACGCGCCGTCGGCGGCGGCGGCCCGGATGGCCAAGGCCGTGGCCGAGGACTCCGGCGCGGTGATGCCGGTGTGCGCCTGGGTCACCGGGGAGTACGGCATCGACGGCGTCTACCTGGGCGTGGAGGCTGAGCTCGGGGCCGAGGGCGTCCGTCGGGTGGTGACCACCGACCTGACCGGTACGGAACTGGCCGCGTTGAAGGAGGCCGCCGAGGCGGTCCGGGCCAAGCAGGCGGACGTGGCCGACCTCTGAGCCGTACGGGCGTGACGATCGGGGTGGGCATCCAGGTGCCCGCCCCGACGTGTGCAGTGCCTCGTTCGTCCCGCCCGCTGCGCACCGCGTTCGGCAATCCAGTACGCTCGTACTGCTAACACGAGTTTCCGAGAGGAGCGCCGGTCGATGGCGAAGATCAAGGTAACCAACCCGGTCGTCGAGCTCGACGGCGACGAGATGACCAGGATCATCTGGAAGCAGATCCGGGAGCAGTTGATCCTGCCCTACCTCGACGTCGACCTGCACTACTACGACCTGTCGATCCAGTACCGCGACGAGACCGACGACCAGGTGACGGTGGACGCCGCGAACGCGATCAAGCAGCACGGCGTCGGCGTCAAGTGCGCCACCATCACCCCCGACGAGGCCCGGGTCGAGGAGTTCGGCCTCAAGAAGATGTGGCGCTCCCCGAACGGCACCATTCGGAACATCCTCGGCGGCGTGGTCTTCCGCGAGCCGATCATCATGTCGAACGTCCCCCGGCTGGTGCCCGGCTGGACCAAGCCGATCATCATCGGCCGGCACGCGCACGGCGACCAGTACAAGGCCTCCGACTTCGTGGTGCCCGGGCCGGGCACGGTGACCATCACCTACACCCCGGCCGACGGCAGCGCCCCGGTCGAGATGGAGGTCGCCAACTTCCCCGGCGGCGGTGTCGCGATGGGGATGTACAACTTCGACGAGTCGATCCGCGATTTCGCGCGTGCCTCGCTGCGCTACGGCCTGGACCGCGGCTACCCGGTCTACCTGTCGACCAAGAACACCATCCTCAAGGCGTACGACGGCCGGTTCAAGGACATCTTCGCCGAGGTGTACGAGGCCGAGTTCGCTACCGAGTTCGCCGCCGCCGGGATCACCTACGAGCACCGGCTGATCGACGACATGGTCGCCGCCGCGCTCAAGTGGGAGGGCGGCTTCGTCTGGGCCTGCAAGAACTACGACGGTGACGTGCAGTCGGACACCGTCGCCCAGGGCTTCGGTTCACTGGGGCTGATGACCTCGGTGCTGATGACCCCGGACGGCCGTACGGTGGAGGCGGAGGCCGCGCACGGCACGGTGACCCGGCACTACCGGCAGTGGCAGAAGGGCGAGAAGACGTCGACCAACCCGATCGCGTCGATCTTCGCCTGGACCCGGGGTCTGGCCCACCGCGGCAAGCTGGACGGCACTCCGGCGGTGACCGAGTTCGCCAACACGCTCGAGCAGGTCTGCGTCGAGACCGTCGAGGCGGGTCAGATGACCAAGGACCTGGCGCTGCTCATCGACCGTAACGCTCCGTGGTTGACCACCGACGAGTTCATGGCGGCTCTCGACGGCAACCTGGCCAAGCGGCTGGGCGCCTGAGCCCTCGGGGCTGAGCGTCCGAGCACTCGGCCGGCACCGTCACCGGACCCTCCGGCGAATCGTTGAACAGGGTGGACGTGGTGCCAGTCGCGTCCAAGGGGATCTTCCGGTGGCGGTCGCCCTGAGCAACATGACGCTGACGGTCGATCCTCGGCTGTGAACCAGCAGCCTGCCGTCCCTTCCCTGCGGGGGGCCCTGTCCCGGGCCCCCCGCAACCACGTCCGGCGCGGTCAGACACGTCGGGTCCGGTGGAACGCGTCCCGGCCCGGTCAGGCGTCGCGCAGCAGCGCCGCCGCCTGTTCAGGCCGGACGTCGTTGATGAACACGCCCATCGCCGACTCCGAACCGGCCAGGTACTTCAGCTTGTCCGCCGCCCGCCGGATGGTGAACACCTGCAGATGCAGGTAACCCAGCTCCCGTTCGTGACGCACCGGCGCCTGATGCCACGCAGCGATGTACGGCGTACCCTGCCGGCTGTCGAAGAGCCGGTCGAAGCGGCGCAGCACATCCAGGTAGAGCGGCCCGAAGGCGTCCCGTTCGGCGTCGTCCAACGCGGCGATGTCCGGCACCCGGCGGTGCGGCGCCAGGTGCACCTCGAACGGCCAGCGCGCCGCCGCCGGCACGTACGCCGTCCACCGGTCGTTGGCCGCCACCACCCGTACCCCGGCCGCCCGCTCGGCGGCCAGTACGTCCGCGTACAGGTTCTGCCCGCCGGTCGCCTCGGCGTGCCGTCGGGCGGCGGCCAGCATCGACCGGGTACGCGGCGGCACGAACGGGTACGCGTAGATCTGCCCGTGCGGGTGATGCAGGGTCACCCCGATCTCCACGCCGCGGTTCTCGAAACAGAACACCTGCTCCACCGCGTCCAGCGCGGACAGTTCGGCGGTCCGGTCGGCCAGCGCGTCGACGACGGTGCGGACCCGGGTCGGGGCCAGCGCGGCGAACGAGGTGCCGTGCTCGGCGGTGAAGCAGACCACCTCGCAGCGCCCGAGACCCGGCCGGGTCGGGGTGAACGGCGTACCACCGGGGTAGCCGGCCGTCCCGTCACCGACCCGGTCGCTCAGCGACGGGAACCGGTTCTCGAAGACCACCACGTCGTAGTCGTACGCCGGAATCTCACTGGACCGGCCGGGCCGCGACGGGCACAGCGGGCACTGGTCGGTCGGCGGCAGGAAGGTCCGGGTCTGCCGGTGCGCGGCGATCGCCACCCACTCGTCGGTCAACGGATCGTAGCGAAGCTCCGAGGCGGGCGGCGGGGGCGGCAGCTCCCGCCGGTCCGGGCCTTCCCGGACGGCGTCGTCCCGCTCGTCGAAGTAGAGGAGTTCCCGCCCGTCGGCGAGCCGTACCGCACTGCGTTTCACGGCGCTGAGTTCCTATCGGTGTGGGTCGGCGATCGACAGCTCGACGCCGTGTCCGGCCAGCACGTCGCGGGCCGGCGGGGGTAGTCCGGGGTCGCTGACCACCACCTGGGCCGCGGCCAGCTCCGCCATCGAGGAGATGCCCACGACGTCCCACTTGGTGTGGTCGGCCAGCACCACCAGGCGGGCCGCCGCCATGATCAACGCCCGGTTGGTGTCGGACTCCATAAGGTTCGGGGTGGTGTATCCGGCCCGTTCGCTCATCCCGTGCACACCGAGGAAGAGCAGGTCCACGTGCAGGTCGCGAAGGGCGGTCACGGCCACCGGACCGACCAGCGCGTCCGAGGGGGTACGCACCCCACCGGTGAGGATCACCGTCCGGTCGCCCCGACCGTCGCGGTAGAACACGTCGGCCACCGGGATCGAGTTGGTCACCACCGTCAGCCCGGGGACGTCGACCAGCCGGCGGGCGAGCTCCACCGTGGTGGTGCCGGCCGACAACGCCACCGCCCCGCCGGCGACGACCAGGTCGGCGGCGCGCGCGGCGATCGCCGCCTTCTCGGCCTGCTGCCGGGCGGACTTCGCCACGAACCCGGGCTCGTCGGTGGCCCCGGGATCGACCAGGGTGGCCCCGCCGTGGACCTTGGCCAGCAGCCCACGGTCGGCGAGGACGTCCAGGTCCCGGCGGATCGTCATGTCCGAGACGCCGAACTCGACGGCCAGGTCGGTGACCCGTACTCCGCCGGCGGCCCGGACCCGGTCCAGGATCGCCGCCTGGCGCTGCGGCGCGAGCATCAGCACCACGTCCTGCCTCCGCCGGCTCGCACTCAATCCAACAGATGCGAACACTATCGCGCAGGTGCGGCCGAACGGAAGTGCCTCCCCGGCCGGGTAGGCGACGAGCTCATGGCTGGGTGAAGCCGGGTCAGCGGAACGCTTCCGCCACCGCGCTGCGCCAGACCGGCGGACGGCCGAGCCAGTCGGTGAGCCGTGCGTCGTGCGGGGCGTAGTGGTCGGCCAGCTCCCGACGGGTACGGGCACCGGGCGGCTCGACCGGCAGACCGTCGGACGGTGCGCCGGGTGCTCCGTCGACCACGGCCGGCGAGTCCGTCGGCCGCGGCAGCCACGGCACCTCGTCCAGCCTCGGCAGGCCGAGAAAGTCCAGCACCTCGCCGTACACCCTGGCCGGTGTGGTCCACAGCCGTTCGGCCTCCACCAGGCAGATCCGCTCCCGACCCACCTGGCTGGCCAACCGGTCCAGGTAGGTGGCGTACTCGCCGCGCTGGCGGTACGCGTGGTGCTGGTGGGCGAAGCTGCGGTACCCGGCCTCTACGCCGAGGCGTTCCTCCTGCCCGCGTAGCCGCGCGGACTCCAGCGCCAGCGCCCGAGCGAACGACGGCTCCGGCTCGTGCCCGGCCAGCCGTTCCACCCGGAAGTGCGACCAGGCGCGGTCCACCGGATCGCGGACCAGTACCAGAAGCCGCACGTCCGGCAGGTCCCGGGCGATCCGCAGTGCGGCGTACGGGTGGTAGAGGTAGTAGGTGCTGGTCTCGAAGGCGCTGGCGGTGCCGCCGTGGCGTCGTTGCAACCGGCGGGCGGCGCGCTGGCGGGGGAAGTGCCCCCGGTACCAGTCGATGCCGCGCTCGTACGAGGTGTCGAAGAAGCTCACCCCGTCGCGCCGGGCCGCCCGCAGCACCAGCGGATGAGCGGCCAGCATCCGGTGCAGCCCGGCCGTCCCGCACCGGTGCCCGCCGCAGATCAGGAACGACGGCAGCACCCGGTTCGGGGCCGTCCACCGCCCGTACGACCAGGACCGGGTGGGCACGATCCGACGTAGCGGCTCGGGAATCCGACTGCGTAACGGCATGTCGCCTCTCCTGTCCTGCCTGGGCGGCTGTCCTGCCTGAGCAGCGTAAAACGCTATCTATCGGATAACGCTGCCGCTACCCGGACAAGCGTGGCCTCTCGGCTGACTTGCCGTCATCTGCAGAAAAGGCGACAAAGGAGGATGTCGTGGGTCAGGCCGACTTCAGTCGCGGCTCCACCCAACCCGTTTCGGTGAGGTGTTGCAGCACCGTCTGCACGCCCTGCTCGATGCTCATCTCACTGGTGTTCAGCACCAGGTCGGCATCAGTCGGCTCCTCGTACGGATCGTCGATCCCGGTCATCCCGGTCAGCTGGCCGGCCCGCGCCTTGGCGTACAACCCCTTGCGGTCACGGCTCTCGCAGACCTCCAACGGGGTCGCCACCCAGACCAGCAGGAAACCGGCTCCGGCGTCGTTCGCCATCTGCCGGGCCACCGCCCGGGCCTGGGCGTACGGTGCGATCGGGCAGCAGATCGCCACCCCGTGGTGCCGACCGACCTCGGACGCGACCCAGCCGATCCGACGGACGTTACGGTCCCGGTCCGTCTTGGAGAACGTCAACCCGGCGGAGAGCTCCCGGCGTACCACGTCCCCGTCGAGCAGCGTGACGGTCCGGTCGCCGCTCTCCCGCAGCGCGTCCGCCACCCCCCGGGCGATGGTCGACTTGCCGGAGCCGGACAGCCCGGTGAAGAACACCACCAGGCCACGGTGCCGGCGCGGCGGACGGGCCCGGGCCAGCTCGCGGGCCACCGCCGGCGGGGTGTGCCACTCCGGCAACGGAAAACCCCGGTCCAGCAGGTCGTCGATCTCCTCCTGGTCGAGCGCCAGCCGCCGGTTGCGCGGCGGGATGTCGTCGCGCCAGCGCCACTGACCGTCCCGGTTGTCGTAGGCCAACTCCCGGGGCACCAGCACCCGTGGGCCGCCGCCGGAGAGCATCTCGCCGGTGGACAGCAGATGGGTGACGCCGTACGCGGCGGCCACCCGGGCCCGCAGCAGCGCGTCCCGGATCTCGTCACCGCGCCGGGTCAACGGCACCGCGACCAGCGTCGCCGGTGGCATCCGGTCCCGGGCCGCGAAGACACTGCGGACCAGCACCTCCGGCGGCAGCCCGCTGACCCCGCCGTCAGCGACCGGGATCAGGATCAGCAGATGCGCGGCGAGGGTACGGGCGGCGTGCGCGATCTGGGCCAACTGCGGTCGGTGCAACGGGCGGTCGGCGATGACCCCGAGCACCCGTCCCGGGGGCAGCAGCGCGCGTACCTCCGCCGGGCTGCGCCGTAGCCGTTGGAACGGCCCGCCGGTGCCGTCGCCGAGCTGGCGCACCCGGCCGCCGACCGCTGAGAAGCCCTCCCGGCTCGGCCAGGCGTCGGTGACCTCCAGCGCGGCCACCGGCGCGCCCTCCGGGTCGGTGAGCACCAGGACCCGCAGCAGCGGATTCGTCAGATCGAGCCCGGCGACCAGGCCGGCCGGCACCTCCAGGGTGACCGGCACCGGCCACGCGGTGCCGTCGGCCAGCCGGCCGCGACTACGCAGCGAGGCAAGATCGGCCCGGGTGTGGAAGCCGGTCAGCGGGGCGTACGCCTCGGACAGGATCAGCTCAAGGTCGGCCAGCTCGAACGGCCGCGGCGTGTACGCCGGCGCGTCCCGTAGCACGTCGTCAGGCAGCACCCAGCCGTCGGTCATCACACCCCCCAAATGGATCGAACTCACAGTTTCGCAGCCGTCCGGCCGTCGGTCGAGACTGGCACGGCGAGTTCTGCCACCATCGCGGGATGTCGACCATCATCGCGGGATGTCGACGGCTCGCCCGGGGCCGAACCAGAGCAACGCTTGGCTTCGGGCTCGTGGTGTCACCCCTAATGGCAGGGCGTGGGTGCTCCTCAGGGAACCTCCAGGGGGAAACCCCATCCCACGACGTGCCGGCAGTCCATACGCTGGCCGGGTGACTCTCATCGCGACCGATGCGCTGACCAAGACGTACGGCGGGCGGGTGACGGCCCTGGCCGACCTGACCGTCGAGGTCCAGCCCGGCATCGTCGGCCTCGTCGGGGCCAACGGTGCCGGCAAGTCGACCCTGATCAAGATCCTGCTCGGCCTGCTCGCGCCGACCAGTGGAAAGGCCCGCGTACTTGGGCTGAACCCCGCCACCGACGCCGACGCGGTCCGTGCCCGGGTCGGCTACATGCCGGAGAACGACTGCCTGCCACCGGACCTCAGCGCCGCAGAGTTCGTCACCCACCTGGGGCGGATCAGCGGCCTGCCGCGCGCGGCGGCCCGGGAACGGGCTTCCGAGGCGCTGCGCCACGTCGGGCTCTACGAGGAGCGCTACCGGCAGATCGGCGGCTACTCCACGGGCATGAAGCAGCGGGTCAAACTGGCCCAGGCGCTGGTGCACGACCCGGATCTGCTGCTGCTGGACGAGCCGACAAACGGCCTGGACCCGGCCGGCCGCGACGCCATGCTGGCCCTGGTGCACCGGATCGGCACCGAGTTCGGCATCTCGGTGCTGGTCTGTTCGCACCTGCTCGGCGAGGTGGAGCGGATCTGCGACTCGCTGATCGCCATCGACGGCGGTCGGCTGCTGCGCTCCGCCCAACTGTCCGACATGACCACCGCCAGCGACGTGCTGGCGATCGAGGTCAGCGAGGGCACCGAGGCGCTGGCCGCCCGGCTGGCCGCGGCCGACCTGCCGGTCAGCCGGGAGGGCCAGCTGCTGCTGGTGCCCGCCGAGACCGGCTCCGACGCGTACGACCGGATTCTCACCGCGGTCGTCGAACTCGACCTGCCGCTGCACCGGCTCGACCAGCGCCGGCACCGGGTCGCCGAACTCTTCGCCACCACGGAGGACTCCCGTGTCAACGTCTGACCAGCTCACCGCCGCCCGTGGCAGCGGGCCGACGTCGGCCGGCCTGGCCGCTGCGGGCAGCACCTCGACCGCTGCGCCGGGCGGCGTCATCCACGACATCGGATACCAGCGCTACACCGGAGCCCGGCTCGGTCGCCGGCACGTCGTCGGCGCGCTCTACGCGCACAGTCTGCGTACCGCCTTCGGCCTCGGCCGCAGCGCCAAGGCCAAGATCTTTCCCTGGTTCATCGTCGGGGTGGTGGTCGTCGCCGCCGCCGGCCTGGTGGCCGTCCGCGCCCAGATCGGCCAGGTGCTGCTCAGCTACGCGCAGTTCGCCGACACGATGAGCTGGCTGGTGATCTTCTTCGTCGCGGTGGTCGCCCCCGAACTGGTCTCCCGCGACCTCGGCAGCGGTGTACTGCCGCTGTACTTCTCCCGGCCGCTGCGGCTCGTCGACTACCCGCTGGCCAAGTTCGCCGCACTGGCCACTGCCGTGTTCATGCTGCTCGGCGCGCCGCAGCTGGTGATGTTCCTCGGCGGCGCGTTCACCACCGACGCCGGCTGGTCGGGGGTGTGGGACGAGGTCACCGACCTCGCGCCGGGCCTGGCGTACGCCGTGCTCTGGGCGGGCGTGTTCAGCGCGATCGGCCTGGTCATCGCCTCGGTGACCGGCAAACGGGCGTTCGCCGCCGGCGGCGTGGTCGCCGTCTTCCTGATGACCACCCCGATCGTCGGCGTGCTGTCGGTGCTGCCGTCGGTCACCGCCAACCAGCTCGCCGGGCTGGCCGCCCCGTCCAGCCTGGTGCAGGGCACCGGGATCTGGCTGTTCCGGGACGCCCTGGTGACCGAGGCCGGCACCGGTCAGGACCTCGGCGGCTTCGGCCCGCTGTACGGGCTGGTCACCCTCGTCCTGATCGCCGGCTGCATCGCCGCCCTGATCGCCCGCTACCGGAAGGCGGCCCGTCGATGACCACCTCAACCTCGACCTCCAGCCCGGCCGCCACGCCCCCGGCCACGCCCGCCGCGACCGGCGCCACCGCCGCTACCGGCCCCGCCGGCCGCCCCGCCGCGATCGAGCTCGCCGGGGTGTCCCGCTGGTACGGCAACGTCGTCGCGGTCAACGATGTCAGCATGGCCCTCGGTGCCGGGGTCACCGGCCTGCTCGGCCCGAACGGTGCCGGCAAGACCACGCTGCTGCACATGATGGCCGGCTTCCTGCCGCCATCGCGGGGCACCGTCACCGTCGACGGCGAACCGACCTGGCGCAACCCGGGCGTCTACCGCAAACTCGGGCTGGTCAGCGAACGGGAGGCGGTGCACGGCTTCCTCACCGCGTACGAGTTCGTGCTGGCCAGCGCCCGGCTGCACAAGCTGGCCGACCCCGCGGCCGCCGCCCGGCGGGCGATCGAGCTGGTCGAGATGACTCCGGCGCAGGACCGGCGGATTGGCACCTACTCCAAGGGGATGCGCCAGCGCACCCGGGTCGCCGCCGCGCTGGTGCACGACCCGACGGTGCTGCTGCTCGACGAGCCGTTCAACGGCATGGACCCGCGCCAGCGGATGCACATGATGACGCTGCTGCACTCACTCGGCGACGCCGGCCGGACCATCCTGTTCAGCTCGCACATCCTGGAGGAGGTCGAGCAGGTTTCCGGCACCGTCCAGGTGATGGTCGCCGGCCGGCTGGCCGCCTCCGGCGACTTCCGCAGCATCCGGCGGCTGATGACCAACCGGCCGCACGTGTTCGCCGTACAGTCCAGCGACGACCGGGCCCTGGCGGTGGCACTGCTGCGCCACGACTCGGTCACCGGCGTCGACCTGCCCAAGGGCGGTGGGATCACCGTACGGGCCGGTGACTACGGCAGCTTCACCCGCGCCCTGCCCCGGATCGCGCTGACCGAAGGGATCCGGGTGCACCGCCTGCTGCCGTCGGACGAATCCCTGGAGAGCGTCTTCTCCTACCTCGTGGAGGCCTGAGAGCCGTGAACTCGACCGTCATGTGGATCACCGCGCGTGGGCTGTTCGGCCGCCGCCGGTTCCTGCTCCTGCTGCCGCTGCCGGTGCTGGTGATCGCCCTCGCCGTCCTGTGCCGGTGGCTCGGTGTCGCGCCGGGTAACTGGGCCCAGCCGGTCCTGATCGCGCTCGGCCTGGCCGTGGTGCTGCCGGTGGTGGCGTTGATCGTCGGCACCGGGGTGCTCGGTTCGGAGATCGACGACGGCACCATCGTGCACGTACTCAGCAAGCCGCTGCCGCGCTGGCAGATCGTGCTGCCGAAGCTCGTCGTCGCGTTCGGTGTCACCACGCTGACCGTCGCGGTGCCGCTGTACGTCGCCGGGGTGCTCGCCGAATCGGTGCGCCTCGGCCTGGCCCTGGCCGCCGCGAGCGCCGCCGGAGCGCTGGCGTACTCGGCGCTGTTCGTGGCGCTGAGCCTGGTCACCCGCCGTCCGGTGCTGCTCGGCCTGGTCTACGTGCTGATCTGGGAAGGGCTGCTGGGCAACATCGTCTCCGGCACCCAGGTGCTCTCCGTCCAGCAGTACGTGGTCACCTTCGCCGACCGGATGGCCGCCACGACACTGTTCGACGGCCAGGTGTCGGTCACCGTATCGGTGATCATGACCGCAGTGATCGCGGTGCTGTTCACCCTGCTCGCCATCGACCGGCTCCGTTCGTTCAGCGTGGCCGGCGAAACCAGCTGAACCCGACCGCACCGAGCGGCTCGCATCGGGGGTGCCCGGGGGGGGGGGGGAAGGCCCCCCCCCGCTTGTGGGAACGGACTCCGTCCCTCCTCTCTCTCTCCCCCCCCCCCCCCCCCCCCCCCGGCCGCGTCTGCCGTGCGCCAGCCCACCACGTCTGCGGTGCGCCGGCTCAGGTGTCAGCCGGTGTTGCGCATGCCGGCGGCGATGCCGTTGACCGTGGTCAGCAGGGCCCGCTCCAGCGCGGTGTTGTCGCTCGGCGCCCGCCGGGCACCCGGCGCGGTCGCCACCGTCCGCGTCGCCGCCCCCGAGTCGCGGTACTGCCGCAGCAACGCCACCTGCAGGTGGTGCAGCGGCTCCAGGTAGGTGTCCCGGACCGCGAGGGTGCGCTGCAGCACGTTGTTGTTCTGCAGCAGACTCGACGAGCCGGTGATCGCCAGCACCTCGCGTACCGTGCGTTCGTACTCCTCGGTGATCTTGTCGAAGATCGGCTGCAGCGGACCCGGCACCAGCGTCTCCACGTAACGCCGCGCGATGCTCAGGTCGGTCTTGGTCAGCATCATCTCGACGTTCGACAGGAACGTGCGGAAGAAGTGCCACTGCCCGAACATCTCGCCCAGCACGTCGGACAGACCGGCCTCGCGGGCGGCGGCCAGCCCGGAGCCGACCCCGAACCAGCCGGGCACGATCTGCCGCGACTGGGTCCAGCCGAACACCCACGGGATGGCCCGCAGCCCACCCAGCCCGGCGCCGGTGTTCGGCCGCTTCGCCGGCCGGGAGCCGATGTTGAGCGCGCCCAGCAGTTCGGTCGGGGTCGCCGCCCAGAAGTACGCCGGCAGGTCCGGGTCCTCGACCAGCGAGCGGTAGCAGCGGAACGCCGAGTCGGAGACCACGTCCATCGCCGCGTCCCAGTTCTCCAGCAACTCCAGCGGCTGGCGCGGCTCGGTGTGCAGCAGCGTCGCCTGCAGCACCGCCGCGACCGTCAACTCAAGATTCTCCCGGGCCAGGGCGGGGATCGTGTACTTGTCGGAGATCACCTCGCCCTGCTCGGTCACCTTGATCGAGCCGTCCAGGGTGCCGTACGGCTGGGCCAGGATCGCCTCGTGCGTCGGCCCGCCGCCCCGGCCGACGGTGCCGCCGCGACCGTGGAACAACCGCAGCCGTACGCCGTGCCGGGCCGCCACATCCCGCAGTGCCCGCTGCGCCCGGTGGATCTTCCACTGACTGGTGGTGATGCCGGCCTCCTTGTTGGAGTCGGAGTAGCCCAGCATCACCTCCTGCACCTCGCCGCGCGCGGCCACGATCGCCCGGTACGCCGGCAGCGACAACAGCTCGTCCAGCAGGTCGCCACCGGAGTCCAGCTCGGCCGGGGTCTCCAGCAGCGGCACGAAGCCGACCCGGGCCAGCCCGTTGTGCACGTCGACCAGGCCGGCTTCGCGGGCCAGCACCGCAGCGGCCAGCACGTCGTCGGTGCCCAACGTCATCGAGATGATGTACGACTCGACGACCTCCGGGCCGAACCGCTGCTGCGCCTCGCGGATCGTGCCGAACACGTTGAACGTCTTGCGCGCCGACTCGGTCAACGGAACGTCCATGCTGGACAGCGGTCGCCGGCCGGTCAGCTCGTCGGCCAGCAGCTTTGTCCGCTCGGCCCGCGACAACGAGTTGTAGTCGGTCACTTCGCCGACCCGGGCGTACATCTGGGCCAGCACCGCGTGGTGAGCCTCGGCGTGTTCGCGTACGTCCAGCGTCGCCAGGTGCAGACCGAACGCCGACACCGTGCGGATCGCAGACGCCAGTTTGCCGACCGCGGTCAGCTGACCCGAGTTGCGGGCCAGCGACGCCCGCATCAGCTCCAGATCGGACAGCAGCTCGTCGGAGCCGCGGTAGTCACGGCCCGGCACGTGCGCGGTGCCCCGGTTGAGCCGCAGCCGGGTGTTCGCCAGCTTCGCCTTCACGCACCGGGCCTTCAGCCGGTACGGCTCCTCCGCGTTGGTACGCCGGAACCGGGGCGCCACCTCGGGCAACGCGTCCAGGTCCTTGGCCAGGCTGGCCGACAGGTCCAGCGAGACGCCGCGCAGCCGCCGGGACACCGACACCTCGTTGATCAGCGCGTCCATCGCCTCGTCGGTGGCCTGGATGCCGTGCTCGTGCTGGATCATCAACACGTCCCGGGTCACCGCCGGGGTGACGTACGGGTTACCGTCCCGGTCGCCGCCGATCCAGCTGCCGAAGGTCAACGGCCGTGACGTCGGTGAGGTTTCAACGCCCAATCTGCGCAGCGTGTCGGCGAGGTCGTCGAGTACCTGCGGGGCGGCGTCGGCGTACAGGTCACGCAGGTAGTAGACGGCGTTACGGGCCTCGTCGGTCGGGTCCGGGCGGTCCAGCCGCAACTCGTCGGTCTGCCAGAGCAGATCCAGCAGCTCGGCCAGGCGCCGGCTGCTCGACGAGGCGTGTTCGCTGGCCCCGTACAGCACCGCCTCGGACATCTCCACGTCGAGCTCGTCGGCGACCGCCCGCAGCTTCGACAGGATCGACCGGCGGGCCGCCTCGGTCGGATGCGCGGTGAACACCGGGCGTACCGCGAGCCGGCGGGCGGCGGCGGCGATCTCGTCGGCCGACACTCCGCGAGCGGAGATCAAGGTCGCGGCCTTGTCCAGCCAGCCACCCTCGGTGGCCCGGCGGCGGCGCAGGTCCCGGGCGCGGTGCACCTGCTCGGTGATGTTCGCCAGGTGGAAGTAGGTGGAGAAGGCGCGGGCCAGCTTCGTACCCGTCGTCACGTCCATCGCGGCGAGCCGGGCCGCGGCCGCCTCGGCGTCGCTCCGTACCTGGGTACGGATTTCCTCGACCAGGTCGAGCAGCGGCTGGCCCTCCTGCCGGGCCAGCGTTTGGCCGAGAAGGGTGCCGAGCCGGCGGATGTCGGCCCGCAGCGCCGCGTCCGGCCCGTCATGATCCTGACCGCTGCCAGCAGCATCGGTGCCGGCCTGCGTGCTGCCGGCCTGGGTGGCGCCGGGTTGCTGGGCGTTTGCGGGTTGGGTGGCGGCGAGTTGCTGGGCGTCGGGCATCGGGTTTGCGGACAGCTCAGTCACTGGGCACTCCTCACGCGAGTACGAAGGACGGCGCTGTCCGACAACTTGGATGTTATCGGCCGTCCCCCCGGCCACGGGGAAACTGGTGAGTCTTGTCTCAACGTTCGGCGTACCGTCCCGAAATGTCCCTATAAAACCCCTCCCGCTGCTTGCGCCTACTGCGCTCTTCGGAGCTTCTGCTTCTCTTGTCCGTTGTCTGGGCGAGGTCGGGTCCACGCTCTGCAAGATCATGTGAGCGCTATGGACGTCTCGGCGACCCTGAGACGTCCATAGCGCTCACATGATCTTGGCGTCAGCTGTGGTCGGCGACCGTCCGGCGATCGCCCGGCGGACACTATGAGCGAGCTGTTCTTTTTGTCGGAGCACCTCGTCGGCCGTGCAGCGCACCACCAACCAGCCGGCCGCCTGCAGCGCGTTGTAGCGAGTCACGTCCCGGCGGAAGGTCATGCGTTCCCGGTGGTGGTCACCCTCGTATTCGATGGCGATCCGCCACTGCGGGTAAGCAAGGTCGACGCGGGCGATGAAGCGGCCTCGCGATCCGGGGCGCGCTGCCGACGACGCCACCCCCGGCGGCGGAAGGCGCACCTCGTACTGTGGGGTCGGGCGAGGCAGGCCGGCGTCGTGCAGTAGGAGCCGGAGCCGTGACTCCATCGGCGACTCGGCCAGCGGCTCGGCGAGCGCGACGAGTCCGCGCAGTTGAGCAACGAGGCGCGCACCCGCTTTGGTGTCGAGGTAGCGGGTGAGGGCCTCGCGGCTCAGCAGGCGCCGGTGCAACATGGCGTCGAGTGCGGCGAGTGCGTCGGCGCGGGGCAGCAGCCTGCCCAGATCAAACGCGGTGCGCACCTCGGTGGTCATCGGTATGTCGTTGAACAACGTCGTGACGTCGGTCGGAGCGAGCGTGGCGTAGGTGACCGCGATTTGTCGGTTGGGTTTCGGTCGAGTCGATCGGGGCAGGGTGACGTGCACCGGGCTGCGGCGGGGAAGCAGGTCGACACCGCAGAGGTACGCGGCGCTCAGCCCGCTGATCGCCCCGCCGATCGGCAGTTTCACCGCGACCGCCTCGCACCACATCCGGTGGTCGTCGGGGTCGTACGACGCTGCCTCCACGTAGACGTCGGGAAGCAGCCGTTGCCAGGCAGGGCCGCGGAGCATCCGCCAGGTGATCAGGCCAGCAGCCACCGCTCGGCTGCCGGAGAACGGGGCGAACCTCAACTCGCGGGGGATTCTGGCGGCGACCGGCATCGGCAGAGCCTGCCGGCCAGGAACGACTTCCCGCTGCCCCGGCGGCCGGTTACGTCACCGATCCGACTGTTCCCGCACGAAGACACCTTCGCCTTGGCGGCCTTCGATCAGACCTTCGGCCTTGAGGATCAGCAGAGCCGTCCTGACCGAGCCGTACGACACGCCGTAGTGCTCGATGAGCCCTTGCGTCGTCGGCAGCTGGTCACCGGGTCGTAGCTCGCCTGAGCGAATCTGGGCTCGGATGGCGGAAGCCACCCGTTCGTACTTCGGCGTGGTCATGTCGGTTGGTCTCCCTGGCTCGCAGCGCCAAGTAGACCACTGAAGATCGACAGCGTCTATCACGTCGACAGTGTCGACAATGTCGACGCTCTGTCGTAACCTCGGTACTGCTCTCCTTGGATCGCAACCGGGTGGAGCAGGACATTGTAGGCGGCCCGGGTGGAGTTGGCGCGCCGTGATCCCGGGCCTTGACCGGGAAGGACCCCCGGCCCATGAGCAATCTACCGAAGCGTGCCCATCCGCCGTGGTGTCTGCGCGGCCTCGACTGCGCCACCACGCCCGACAGCGCCGCCTGGCACTCGTCTCGCCTGCATCGCGTCCCGGCAGCGGAGCACCCCTGCCTGGACGTCGCCGTCGGCCGCTGGCAACTCGACCCGGCCGAACCAGCGCAGGCGGCCCGAAGGCAGCCGACCGGCGCGACCGGTACGGCGGCGGTGCTGGCTGGCGGCGTACTACTGGAATTTCGGCTCGGTGGCGCCGTCGACCAGTGGCCGGTCGACGGCGCGCAGGCGCTCGCCCTGACCCGGCTCATCCCGCGACTGCTGCGCGACGACGTCGCGCCCCGACGCCGCCGCGCAGCCTGACGAGGTGCCGGCTGACGGTCGAGGCCGGCGCGTCGCCGGTCGGCGACCGTAGGTTCAGTACGGTCAGTCGACGATGGTGTACGCGTGGACCGGCGCGGTGTCCAGCCCGGCGAACATCGGCGGTACGGCGCTGAACCGGAACCCGTACGCCGGTAGCTCGCCGAGCCCACGTAGGTGCTCGACGATCGGGATCCCGGCGGCCAGCAGGATGCTGTGCGCCGGCCGGGCACCGTTGGCCGAGGGTGCGGTGTCGTCGATGTTGATCGAGTCGATGCCGACCAGGGCAACCCCGGCCGAGGCCAGCAGCTCCGCCCCGTCTGCCGTCAGGTACGGGTGGTCCGGGTCGGCGTACCGCTCGGTGCCGAAGTGTGCCGACCAGCCGGTGTCCAGCAGCACCGCCCGCCCCGCCACCGCGCCGCCGGCGGCCGTACCGTCGCCGGCGGCCGTGTCGCCGACGACGGCAGCCCCGGCCAGGTGCGGGCGCAGCAGCGCGGCGTCCACCGCTCGCGTCGAGGGCGGCACCCGGACCACCACGCCGGGGAGATCAGCCAGCTTTTCCAGCGGCAGCCCGGCCAGGTCCGCCCCGTCGGACCAGCGGTGCGACGGGGCGTCCAGGTACGTGCCGGTGTTGCCGATCATCGTGATCTGGTTGATCCGGAACGTGGTGCCGGCCGCGTACCGCTCGGCCGAGGCCTCCCGGCTGAGCCACTCGGTGATCGCCGGGGCGGGTAGTCCCGGATAGGTGACCATGCCGTCCCGGACGACGTGGCTGAGTTCGACGAACCGTTTCTTGGTCGGTGTGCCCATGTCCGGCGAGGTTAGTGGGTGAGGGCGGATCGGTGGGCGGATAGGCTGGTAGGCCTGACCCCCCGCCCGGACCGGGCGTGGGGTTGTCGTCGCGTGCGCGCCGCCGAAGCGCGCACCACAGCAAGGCGTATCCCACCGCGAAGGTTGTGATCATGACCGCGCTCGCCGGCCTGCTCAGCGCCGCCCTCGCCGATCCCGCCCTGACCCGGGTACGGGATCTGGCCAAGATCGCCACGCCGGAAAAGGACGGGTTGGATGTCACCGCGCCGCCGGCGCTGCGTCCGTTCACCGTCGCGGCGGTGGCCGCCGAGGCGCAGGCGGGCGGGGCGGGGCGACCGGTGCTGGCGGTCACCGCGACCAGCCGGGAGGCCGACGACCTGGCCGCCGCCCTCGGTGACCTGCTGCCGGCCGGCCAGGTGGCGGTCTTCCCGAGCTGGGAGACGTTGCCGCACGAGCGGCTGTCGCCCCGCTCGGACACTGTCGGGCGGCGGCTGGAGGTGCTGCGCAGGCTCGCCCATCCGGATGCCGAGTCGGCGCGCGGGGTGACCGGTGCGCTGCGGGTGGTCGTGGCCCCGGTACGCTCCGTGCTGCAGCCTCAGCTCAAAGGGCTCGGTGACCTGGAACCCGTCCAGCTGGCACCGGGACGGGCGGCCAGCCTGGAGGAGGTCGTCGACCGGCTGGTCTCGATGGCGTACGCACGGGTCGACCTGGTCACCAAGCGCGGTGAGTTCGCGGTTCGCGGCGGCATCCTGGACGTGTTCCCGCCGACGGACGAGCACCCGTCCCGGGTCGAGTTCTGGGGCGACGACGTCGAGGAGATCCGTACCTTCGCCGTCGCCGACCAGCGCACCATCGAAGCCGTCGACCGCCTGTGGGCACCGCCGTGCCGCGAGTTGCTGCTCACCGAACCGGTCCGGCGGCGGGCCACCGAGCTGGCCCAGCAGCACCCCGAGCTCGGCGAGATCCTGGACAAGCTAGCCGAGGGCATCCCGGTCGAAGGCATGGAGTCCCTCGCCCCGGCCCTGCTCGACGGCACCGACAGCATGGAGCTGCTGCTGCACTGCATGCCGGCCGACACGCACGTACTGCTCTGCGACCCGGAGCGGATCCGCACCCGGGCGCACGATCTGGTCCGTACCTCGGCGGAGTTTCTCGAGGCCAGCTGGGCTGCGGCCGCCGTCGGTGGCCAGGCCCCGATCGACCTGGGCGCGGCCGCTTTCCGCGCCCTGGCCGAGGTACGCGCGGTGGCCGCCGCGCTCGACCAGCCGTGGTGGACGCTGTCCCCGTTCGGCCTGGCGGAAGCCGACAGCGCGACCGACCCGGCGTCTGACGTCGCGCCGTGGGAGGACGCGCTGGCCCCGGTGAGCGTCAGCCCGGACGTCGGGGACGCGATGGCCTTGGCCGCCGTCCCAGCGCCGCTCTACCACGGCGAGACCGCGCGGGTCGTCGACGACCTGTTGCGCTGGACCGGTGACGGTTGGTCGGTGGTGCTGGTCTTCGAGGGGCACGGGCCGGCGCAGCGCTCGGTCAGCGTGCTGCGCGACGCCGGGCTCGGCGCGACCCTCACCGAGACCGTGCCAAACGCGCCGAAAGCCGGCGAGCTGATCGTCACCTGCGGCCGGGTCGGCAACGGTTTCCTCGCCGAACGGGCCAGGCTCGCCATCGTCACCGGCGCCGACATCAGCGGCGGCCGGGGCGCGTCCACCAAGGACATGCGGAAGATGCCGAGCCGGCGGCGCAACACCATCGACCCGTTGGAGCTGCGCGCCGGCGACCACGTCGTGCACGAGCAGCACGGCATCGGCCGCTACATCGAACTGGTGCAGCGCAAGGTCAACGGCGCCGACCGGGAGTACCTGGTCATCGAGTACGCGCCGGCCAAACGCGGCCAGCCCGGCGACCGGCTGTTCGTGCCGACCGACCAGTTGGACCAGCTGTCCCGCTACGTCGGCGGGGAGCAGCCGACGCTGCACAAGATGGGCGGCTCGGACTGGCAGAAGGCCAAGACCCGGGCCCGTAAGGCGGTCCGGGAGATCGCCGCCCAGCTGATTCAGCTGTACGCGGCCCGCAAGGCCGCCAAGGGGCACGCGTTCGGCCCGGACACCCCGTGGCAGCGGGAGCTGGAGGACGCCTTCCCGTACACCGAGACTCCGGACCAGCTGGCGGCGATCGACGAGGTCAAGGGCGACATGCAGCAGTCGACCCCGATGGACCGGCTGATCTGCGGCGATGTCGGTTACGGCAAGACCGAGATCGCGGTACGGGCGGCGTTCAAGGCGGTACAGGACGGTAAGCAGGTGGCGGTGCTGGTGCCGACGACGCTGCTCGCCCAGCAGCACTACAACACGTTCGCCGAGCGGATGGCCCAGTTCCCGGTCGAGATTCGGCAGCTGTCCCGGTTCCAGACCCCCAAGGAGACCGAGCAGACGCTGACCATGGCCGCCGAGGGCACCGCCGACATCGTCATCGGCACCCACCGGCTGCTGCAGTCGGCCACCCGCTTCAAGGCACTCGGGCTGATCATCGTCGACGAGGAGCAGCGGTTCGGGGTGGAGCACAAGGAGCACCTGAAGTCGCTGCGCACCTCGGTCGACGTGCTGACCATGTCGGCGACGCCGATCCCGCGCACCCTGGAGATGGCGATCACCGGCATCCGGGAGATGTCGACGATCGCCACCCCGCCGGAGGAGCGCCACCCGGTGCTGACCGCCGTTGGAGCGTACGACGACAAGCAGGTCGCCGCCGCGATCCACCGCGAGCTGCTCCGCGACGGCCAGGTCTTCTACCTGCACAACCGGGTCGAGTCGATCGACAAGGCGGCCCGGCGGCTACGGGAGCTGGTGCCGGAGGCGCGGGTCGCGGTGGCGCACGGTCAGATGGGTGAGGACGCCCTGGAGAAGGTGATGGTCGGCTTCTGGGAGAAGGAGTTCGATGTCCTGGTCTGCACCACGATCGTCGAGTCCGGCATCGACATCCCCAACGCGAACACGCTGATCGTGGAGCGGGCCGACCTGCTCGGCCTGGCCCAACTGCACCAGATCCGGGGCCGGGTCGGTCGGGGTCGGGAGCGGGCGTACGCCTATTTCCTCTACCCGCGCGAGAAGCCGTTGACCGAGCACGCGCACGAGCGGTTGTCCACCATCGCCCAGCACACCGAGTTGGGCGCCGGCATGTACGTGGCGATGAAGGACCTGGAGATCCGGGGCGCCGGCAACCTGCTCGGCGGCGAACAGTCCGGCCACATCGAGGGCGTCGGGTTCGACCTGTATGTGCGGATGGTCGGCGAGGCGGTGCAGAACTTCAAGGGCGAGGCGCCCGACGACGCCGAGGCCGCCGAGGTGAAGGTCGACCTGCCGGTCGACGCGCACCTGCCGCACGACTACATCGGCGTGGAACGGCTTCGCCTGGAGATGTACCGCAAGCTGGCCGGGGCCCGCGACGCCGCCGCGCTGCAGGAGGTCGTCGCCGAGATGACCGACCGGTACGGCGAACCACCGGCGCAGGTCGGCAACCTGGTGGCGGTGGCGCGGTTCCGGCTGCTGGCAAAGGCGTACGGGCTGACAGACGTGTCGATGCAGGGCAAGCATGTCCGGTTCGCCCCGCTGGTGCTGCCCGACTCGAAGCAGCTGCGGCTCAGGCGTTACCACCCGGACTCGGTCTACAAGTCGGCCGCCGACCAGGTCAGCGTGCCCCGGCCGACGACCCGGCGGATCGGCGGCGAGCCGCTGCGCGACCAGGCGCTGCTGGACTGGTGCGCCCAGCTGCTGCGCGACGTGCTCGGTGACCCGCCGACCACGGGTGTCGTACTGTCGACGGACAGTGCCCGGGTCGGTGCACCGGCCGGTAGGGGTGCGTGAGAGAGTGTCGTCCATGCAGCGTGTCCGTCGTCTGGCGTCGATCACCGTCATTGCCCTGGTCGGGGTCGCCGCACTGTCCGCCTGTCGGTCGCAGCCCGGGGTCGCCGCCTACGTCGGCGACGAGCAGTACACCGAGGAGCAGGTGACCAGCCTCATCGACGACATGGCCGACCAGCTCGGCGAGCAGGCCGACCAGCAGGGTGCCCCGCCGCTGCCGACTCGGCAGCAGGTGGTCAGCGCTCTGGTGCTCGCCGACGTCTGCGCCCAGCTCGATGCGCCGAGCGGCGCGCAGCCGGTCTCCCCGGAGCAGTTGGGTCTGCCGCCCGCATCGGAGTACGGGCAGACGGCTTCGCAGGCCTGGACCTGTATCGTCGGTCTGCAGGCCGGCGGCCAGGTGCAGCCGACCCGGGAAGAGCTGTTCGACCTGGTCGAGAAGGGCCGGGCCGCTGGGGTGATCCCGGACGAGGTCACCGACGAGGAGGCCGCCGGCCAGCTCGACGGTGAGCAGTTGCGCTCCTCGCTGGCCGCCCGCGATGCGCTCGCCGACGCGGTCGCCGAGCAGGACGTGACGGTCAACCCGCGGTACCGTCCGCTGGAGTTTCCGGTGCTCAGCTTCCAGGCGCCTCAGGGCAACGTGATCGCGGTCGGCATCCCGCTGGGCGACGGCGACTCGGGCACGGTCTCCGAACGGCAGTGAACCCCCGGATCATCCTGCTGGTCACCTCGCCCCGGCTGCCGGCCGGGCTGCTCACCGCGCAGGCCTGGGACGTCGTACGCCGGTTTCCGGTGTTCGCCGCCGCGGACAGTGAGCTGGCCGCGGCGGTCAGCGTCGCCGGTGGCGCTGTCACTGTGCCGGCACCGAAGTCGGAGTCGGTTGAGGAGACGCTGCTGGCGGCCGCCGCCGAGCACGGTACGGCGGTGTGGCTGGCCGGTCCGGCCGGTGACGAGGACCTGGCCCGCCAGCTGGGTCTGCGGCTGGCCCGCGAGCCCGCACTGGCCGAGCTGGAGCTGATGTACGGCTCCTGGGATCCGCCCGGCGCCCGGCTGCTCGACGCGGTCGAGGTGATCGACCGGCTCGTCTCACCGGGCGGCGATCCGTGGAAGCGGCAGCAGACCCACGACTCGCTGGCGCGGTATCTGCTGGAGGAGAGCTACGAGGCGTACGACGCGATCTCCGCCGGTGACCTGACGGCGCTGCGCGACGAGCTGGGTGACGTGCTGCTGCAGGTGGTGCTGCACGCCAGACTCGCCCAGGAGCTGCCGGACGGTGAACGCTGGGACGTCGACGACGTGGCCGGTGGCCTGGTGGCGAAGATGATTCGCCGCAACCCGCACGTCTTCGCCGGTGTCGCGGTGGCCGACGTCGATGAGATCATCGACAACTGGGAGCGGATCAAGGCCGCCGAGCGGGCCGCGTCGGGTGTCGCTTCCGAGGCGGGCGGCACTGCCTCACCGATGGACGGGATCGTGCTCGCCCAGCCGGCGTTGTCACTGGCCGACAAGGTGCTGCGGCGGGCTGGACGCGCTGGGGTCGACGTACCGCTGCCGCAGCCGGACGCGGCCGACCTGAAGCCGGACGGTGCGGCGGATCCGTCGACGCGGCTCGGCGCGCAGTTGCTTGCGCTGGTCGCGCAGGCCCGAGCCGACGGCCTGGACGCCGAAGGCGCGTTACGCCGGGCAGCCCTCGCGTACGCCGCCGCCGTCCGCGCCGCGGCCGGGTGACGACAGTGACCGGGTGACGGCGGTGTGGCGTGGCGTCACCGGTCGGCACCGTCACCGGTCGTCGGCTCGGATACCTCCGGGCGGAGCCGGATGCCGATCAGTTCCAGGGTGAGGAACGTGACGACGCCGAAGAAGAGCGCGATGTCGGCGACGTTGCCGATGAACCAGTCGAAGTACGCGATGAAGTCGACGACGTGGCCCTGCCCGAACGACGGCTTCCGGAACAGCCGGTCGAGCAGATGGGTGAACGCCCCACCCAGCACCAGGCCGAGCGCCGTTGCCCAGGCCCGGGAGCGGGCCCGCCACGCGAACCAGGCGGTCACGCCGACGCCTATCGCGGCGGCGATGGTGAAGATCCACGTGGTGTTCTCGCCAAAGGAGAACGCGGCACCCGGGTTGTAGATCAGTTGAATGCCGAGGGCGTCGCCGATCAGCGGGGTCCGCTCGCCCCGGGTCAGCGTCGCCTCCGCCCACATCTTCGTCAGCTGGTCGACGACGAGCACCGTGGCGGCGATGACGAAGGCGAGCCATGGGGCGCGGCGGGTCCACCGTTGCCGCCGGGGCGCGCGTGCTGCCGTACCGCCGTCGGTCGGTTCGTGGATGCTCTCGTCGGTGCCGGCCTGCTCGTTCATGATCGGTGATTCTCCCACCGCTGCCCGGAAGTGCACAGCCGCGTCGACAGGCTCTCCGGACCCACGCCCGCACCCGGCCCGGCAGGTCGGAGCACGCCACTGGCTCCGCCTGCACGACTCAAGCCTAGGTGGACGGTGCACCTGGCAGGTCGGCTGATGTTGCGAATGGCCACCAAGAGCGTGGCAAGGGGATACCGTTGGGAGGATGTTCCGGCGGGCTTCCCGACTGCGGAGGGTTCGTGGTGTCGCAGTTGTGGTTGTGGTCCTTCGTGGTGGTCGCGCTCGGTGCCGTGCTGTACTTCGTCCGCTGGATGCGCGAGCCCAAGGGCGTCCCGGTCGCCGTGTACCTGCTCGCGATCGTCATCCTGATCTGGTCTGCCATCTGGCACTCGGTGATGGCGCTCGGCGGCACCCTGACCACGGTCGGCGACCATGCCGTGCACTGGGGGTACTACGCCGACTGGATCGTCACCGCCCCGTTGCTCGGCTACGCGCTGGTGCTGGTCGGAACGCATGCGTCGGCCGGCAGGAGGACCGACCTGGTGGCCCTCGTGGTAGTGACCAGCGTTCCCATGATCTTCTGCGGACTGGTCGGTGACCTGGCGCTCGAACCGACCACGCGGTACCTCGCCTACGGCGTAGGCGTGCTCGCGCTCGGCGCCAACTATGCCGTGATCTGGGGGCCGCTGCGCAGAGCGGCGGCCCAGCAGCCGGACCACATGCGGACTCACTTCAACCAGTTGGCGGCGCTGCTCAGCGCCCTGTGGCTCGGCTTCACCCTGGTCTGGCTGGTGGGGCCAGCCGGTCTCGGCGTGTTCGATGAGCCCACCACGACGGCGGTGTTCGTGGTCCTGACGGTGCTGATGAAGATCGTGTGGAGCGCGTTCGACCTGGGGCGGCTGCGGTTGTTCGCCAACCGGGATGCGCTGCACGTCGTGCATTGAGTGCCGGCCGCTGGCTGCTGCGCCGTGCCGGGCGGGTCGTCGTCCCGGCGTTCGGCGCGGTGCTGCTGATCCAACTGCCGGTGCTGAGCCACCCGACATCAACGGCCGATTCCACGCTGCCGTTGCTGGTGGGGCTGTTACTCGGCCTACCCCACGGTGCCGTTGACCATCTGGTGCCGGCCTGGCTGAAACCCGCCGCCGACGAATGGCGAGCACGGGCAGGTCTACTCGTCGGGTACGTCTGCCTCGCAGTCCTCGTCTGGTGGATCTGCTACCGCGCCCCCGGTCCGGCGTTCGTCGCCTTCCTCATCCTCGCGATGGTCCATTTCGGCGCCGGTGACGAGGCGTTCCACCGGCAACGGGACGCGCGACGAACACCGACTCGGCCGTACGCCGTGCTCGCCTACGGAGCGCCGCCGGTGCTGCTGCCGCTGACGCTCTGGCCGGACCAGGTTGATCCGCTGCTGGAGAGCATCGGCGCCGGTTCGGCGTACCTCCTGAGCACCGAGGCCCGGGTGACTGCCGTAGCGCTCGCTGGCGCGGCGGTGGTCGCCACCATGGTCGACGACCTGCGGGCTGGCCGGCGCGGTGACGCCGGATACCTCGGGCTGCTGATCGCCGTGTTCGTGCTGGTGCCGCCCGCGTGGGCGTTCGGCACCTACTTCGCGGCGGGTCACTCGGTGCGGCATGTGGCCCGGCTGCTGGTGGCCGACCCCGGCAACGCTGCCACCCTGGCCGCCGGTCGGCTCGGTCCGGCAATGTGGCGGTTCGCTGCCCAGGCGGCGATCCCTACCGGGGCCGTACTGGTTGTCCTGGTGCCGTTCGCCGTCTCGGCCACGCCGGAAGTAGGGCTGTCCACTGGTTTCGCGGTGTTGGCCGGGTTAACCGCGCCGCACGCCCTGCTGGTGTTCTGGCTCGACCGGCGCGGCGTCGACTACCCGGCGGGAGGGGGGTCGGTCCGGCGAATCTCGACCCAACCCGATGGCGAGGCCGGTCGCGACGATCAGTACGCCGACGCTCTGCCCGGCCGACGGCGGTTCCCGGTCGAGCAGAGCGGCCGAGACGAGGGTGGCGACCGGCAGCACACCGATGAACATGCCGGCGCGTTCCACCCGAGCCGGCGCAGCCCGGTGAACCAGGCCAGGAACCCCACCACGGTCAGAATCACCGCCAGGTAGCCGAGCGCCGCCGCCTCGGCCGCCGTCGGTAGCCGCCAGCGGGTCGCCTCCCCGGCGACGAGCGCGGCCAGCGCGAAGATCGGCACCGCCAACCCGCAGCTGTACGCGGAGACCCGTACCGCCCCGAGCTGGTCCAGCAGGGCGGCGGCGAGCAGTGAGAACGCCACCTCGCCGGCGAGCGCCCGGTTTCGCTGTCCGCAGCCCGGCTCGGGCCGCCACCACCGGCGGCTCGGCCCGGACTGGTGCTCGGCTATGCCGCGTATTGACCGGACGAACTGGAGTCGGCGGTCCGGACACTCGCCGGGTTGCTCGACGCACAGCGTCGGTGGGATGGCCTAGGGTCGGTGGCATGGCGTCGTTCGTACCTCTGGCTGAACGCATCATCGACGCGCTGCTCGCCAGCGACCCCGCTCTGGCGTCGTCGGCCGGCGACCACCGCCACGACGACCGGCTGCCGGACCTGTCGGTCGACGGGGTCGCCGCGACCGCGACGATGCTGCTGGATGCCACCAACGCGCTCGCCGAGGTGGACGCGGACATGCTGTCCACCCAGGAGCGGGTGGACCACACCATCCTGTCGGCCATGGTCGACCGGCGGCTGTTCGAGCTGACCGAGGTGCGCTCCCGGGAGTGGAATCCGCTGGTCTACAACCCGGGGGCGCTACTGCACGGGCTGATCGCCCGCCCGTTCGCGCCGGCCGCGCAGCGGCTGACCAGCCTGGCCGGGCGGCTCGGCGCCGTACCGGACGTGCTGGCCACCGCCCGCGAGACGCTGCGCGGCGTGCCGGCTATCCACGCCGAGACCGCCGCCGGCCAGTTCGCCGGTACCGCCGCGCTGGTTCGCGACCAGGTGCCGGGGCTGCTGGCCGAGGAGCCGGGGCTGCGGGACAAGGTCGAGCCGCTGGCGGCCGAGGCGGCGTTCGCGTTGGACGAGTTCGCCGGCTGGCTTCGCGACAGCCTGGACCGCGACGTCGACCGGCGGGATCCGCGGCTGGGCCGGCGGCTGTGGGAGGCCCAGCTGTGGCACACCCTGGACACCGAGCTGACTGCCGCCGACGTACTGGACCGGGCCTGGGCGAACCTGGAGCGGGTGACCGGTGAGATCCGGGTGGCGGCGGCCGAGCTGACCGGTGGGCCGGCCACCGACGAGACGGTACGCACCGCGCTGGCCCGGTTGGCCGCCGAGCATCCGGACGACTCGTCCATCGTGTCGCTGGCGCAGACCGCGATGCGGGAGACAACCGAGTTCGTCGCCGCTCACGATCTGGTGTCGATGGTGGACGACCGGTGCGTCATTCAGGAGATGCCGGAGTTCGCCCGGGGCGTCGCGGTGGCCTACTGCGACCCGCCGGGGGTGCTGGAGCGGGCCGATGTACCGACGTTCTACTGCATCGCACCGACGCCGGCGGGCTGGCCGGCCGGGCGGGTCGAGTCGTTCTACCGTGAGTACAACGACCACATGGTGCGCAACCTGACCGTGCACGAGGCGATGCCGGGGCACTTCCTGCAGTTGGCGCACGCCCGCCGGTTCCTCGGCACCACCCGGGTGCGGGCGGTCGGCCGGTCCGGGCCGTTCGTCGAAGGCTGGGCGGTGTACGCCGAGGAGATGATGGTCGACGCCGGTTTCGGCGGCCTGCCGGTACGGTTGCAGCAGTTGAAGATGCAGCTGCGGATGACCATCAACGCGATCCTGGACCAGTTGACGCACTGCGCGGAGCTGCCGCAGGCCGAGGCGATGGCGTTGATGACCGGCCGCGGCTTCCAGGAGGAGGGCGAGGCGGCCGGCAAGTGGCGGCGGGCGCTGCTGACCTCCACCCAGCTGTCCACGTACTTCGTGGGCTACGCCGAGGTGGCGCAGGTGGCGACGGCGCGGCCGGCCGGCGTACCGGCGCGGCAGTGGCACGACGCGATGCTGGCGCACGGCTCGCCGCCGCCGCGGCACCTGCCGGCGCTACTGCCGGTCTGACCTGCCGGCGCGCTGGTGTTCGATCAGCCAGCGGGAGATCGAGTACGCCGCCGGCAGTTCGGTCGGCAGATCGTCCAGGGCGAACCAGCGGGCCTCGGCGATTTCCCGGCCGTCGACGACCGGTTCGGCGTCCGGCGCGGCGCGGGCGGTGAAACCGGCGAGCACCACGCCGGGTCCGGACATCGCCCACGGCTGGCTGCCGAAGTAGTCCACCTTGTGCACGTCGAGGCCGACCTCCTCGGCGACCTCGCGGTGCACCGCCTCCTCCAGCGTCTCGCCGGCCTCGACGAAGCCGGCGACCAGGGCCCAGACGGCGGTTGGCCCGTAGGTGTGCCGGACCAGCAGCAACTCGTCACCGTCGGGGCCGGGACTGCGGGTGACCGAGGCCAGCACGGCAGGGGAGAGCTGCATCGGTACGTACAGGTCGCAGCCGGGGCAGCGGCGGGCATGCTCGCCGGGCACCTCGACCAGTTCTGTGGCGCAGGCTCCGCAGAACCGGTGGGTACGCCGCCAGGTGATCACCTGCAGGGCACGTCCGGCGAGCGCGGCGAGTGGCTCACCCAGCTCGCCGGCCATCGCCGGCCAGCTCCGCCAACCGCCGAGCTGGTCGTCGACGGCGGGCAGGCCGGCTGCCCACACCCGGGTGCCGTCCAGACTGCCCAGCGGCACCCACTCGGTGCCGGCCGGTAGATCGGCCACCGACGGTAGTCCGCCGTCGGCTCCGACCAGCAGCCGGCGGCCGGCCACCACCAGACACGGATCGGCCGGGTCGGCGCCCTGGCCCACCCGGGCATCGGGTACGAATCGGCTGGGCGGGGCCGGGTCGGCCACGGACGGCCCGCTACGCCGGGCTGGGTCGACGGTCGACGGACCGGGCTCCGTGGGGGAGCGTGAAGGCGGTCTCGTCGGCAGTGTCACTGTACCGGCTTATCGCGAATTCAACGGTCTGTCCATCGACCACCCCGGTGAAGCTGCCCAGCGCGCCTTCGGTGGTGACACACACGTCGAACCGGGACACCGCCGCCCCCTGCACCTGGCTGACCTGCACACAGGTGGCGTGTCTGCCGGCGATCGTGGTGTCGTTCTGGCTCACCACGGCCGCCGGATCCAACGCGGTGGCGTTGAGCAGCGTGATCACCACCGGTGGGGTCACCAGGCCGCCGGCGTTGGCGTCGGTGAACAGCTCCGGATCCGGTTGGGCGGAAGGGGGCGGCCCGCTGGTCAGGGTGCAGACCGGCGGGGAGTCGTCGGTGTCACACTCGGTGGTGGTCTCGTCGGTGACGATCAGCTTGCCGCCCGGGTAGACGTACGCGGTACGTTGCGGGGTCTGCGCCTGCACGATGCTGGCACTGGCCCCGCCGACCAGCTGGTACTCGGCCGAGTAGGTCAACGCCCTGGCTCCGTCGAGTCGGGCGGCCAGCTCGTTGACCAGGTCGGCCGGCTGGATGGTCTGGCCGGCGTCGGCGATGGTCTGACAGCCGGCGACCAGCAGCAGCGTGCCGGCGGTGGTGGCCGCTGCGGCGCGGCGGAACCGGTTCTCCGTTGCACGCATGGTGACAGGGTGACCGATCCTGTCCACCCGCCGCAAACCGATTGCCATCAATGTCAGTAAATGGGATCGATGCCGGATCCGGGTGGTTCCCGACGTGTACATCCCGCGTTTCGGAAGCCAGCGCCCGCAGCGTCACCGTCGCCCGATACGCTGCCACCGGAACGGTCGGCCGCACCGTCGCGGCCTTGCGGGACTTGATCACGAGGAGCGACACAGTGGCTACCATCGAGGGAATCGTCGCCAGGGAGATTCTCGATTCGCGCGGCAATCCGACCGTCGAGGTCGAAATCGGGCTCGACGACGGCACCATCGCCCGCGCCGCAGTGCCGTCCGGCGCGTCCACCGGAGCCTTCGAGGCGATCGAGCTGCGTGACGGCGACGAGAACCGCTACTCCGGCAAGGGCGTCGAGCAGGCGGTGGCCAACATCGAGGAGCGCATCGTCGACCAGTTGGTCGGTTTCGAGGCGAGCGAGCAGCGGCTGATCGACCAGAAGATGCTGGATCTGGACGGCACCGCGGACAAGTCCGGGCTGGGCGCGAACGCCATTCTCGGCGTTTCCCTGGCGGTCGCGAAGGCCGCCGCGAACAGCGCCGAGCTGAGCCTGTTCCGGTACCTCGGCGGGCCGAACGCCCACCTGTTGCCGGTGCCGATGATGAACATCCTCAACGGTGGCGCGCACGCCGACTCCAACGTCGATGTGCAGGAGTTCATGATCGCCCCGATCGGCGCGCCGACCTTCCGGGAAGCGCTGCGCTGCGGTGCCGAGGTTTACCACAAGCTCAAGTCGGTGCTGAAGAAGAAGGGCCTGGCCACCGGCCTCGGTGACGAAGGTGGCTTCGCTCCGGACCTGCCCACCAACGCCGCCGCGCTGGATCTGATCGCCGAGGCGGTCGGTGCCGCCGGCTACCAGCTCGGCACCGACATAGTGCTGGCGCTCGACGTCGCCGCCACCGAGTTCCACCGCGACGGCGCGTACGTCTTCGAAGGCGCCGGCAAGACCTCCGACGAGATGGTCGCCTACTACACCAAGCTGGTCGGCGAGTACCCGATCGTGTCGATCGAGGACCCGCTGGGCGAGGACGACTGGGCCGGCTGGTCGGCGATGACCGCCGCGCTCGGCGACCGGATCCAGATCGTCGGCGACGATCTGTTCGTCACCAACCCGGAGCGGATCGCCCGGGGCATCGCCGAGCAGGCGGCGAACGCCGTACTGGTCAAGGTCAACCAGATCGGCTCGCTGACCGAGACGTTCGACGCGGTCGAGCTGGCCCACCGCAGCGGATTCCGCTGCATGATGAGCCACCGGTCCGGCGAGACCGAGGACACCACGATCGCCGACCTCGCGGTGGCCACCGGCTGCGGCCAGATCAAGACCGGCGCCCCGGCCCGCTCCGAGCGGGTGGCCAAGTACAACCAGCTGCTGCGGATCGAGGAGGAGCTGGCCGACGCGGCGCGCTACGCCGGGGCCGGCGCGTTCCCGAGGTACCGTTCCGCCTAGCGTCCCGCCGGTTCGACCGGCCCGGTCCTGGTGACCGGGCCCGGTCCGACCGGTTCCGGTGGGAAGGGGGTGTTACCCGGCACCGATGGACCTAGAAACAGCCCATACCACCACCCCACAGGGGAGGGGGGGGGGGGAAACCCGCCCCCGCCCCCCCCCCCCCCCCAATCCCCCCCCCCCCCCCCCCCCCGCCCACCCCCCCCCCCCCCCCCCCCCCCCCCCCCCCCCCCCCCACCCCCCCCCCCCCCCCCCCCCCCCCCCGGTCCCGTACAGCCAACCGCCCGGGGAGGGGTGTGACGACGGTGCCGCAACGGCGCACACCGAGTGGTCAGGGCCCGGCCCGCCGGCCGGGACAGCCCGGCCGGTCCGGCTCGCGCGGGCCACTGCGACTCGCCGGCCGGGACACCGGTTCCGACAGCGGGTCCCGGGCCGACCAGCGTAACCGGGCGACCCGGTCGGCCGGTGCCGACCGGTCCGCCGCACCCCGATCCGGCGTGCCCCGGTCCGCTGCGGGCCGCACCGGTGACCCGGGTCGCCCGGCCAGCCGCCCGGCCGCTGGTCGCCGGGTGTCCGGCGGCCCGGTCAAGCGGACCACCGCGCCGCAGCCCAACCGGTTCACCGGCCGGGCCACTGTGCTGCTGGTGGTGCTGGTCGCCCTGGCGCTGGCGTACACCTATCCGGTGCGGGTCTACCTGGCCCAGCAGTCCGACATCGCCCGCATCGAGCAGGCCCAGCAGGCTCAGCGCGAGCGGATCGCCGAGCTCAACGCGCAGGCCGAGCGCTGGCAGGACCCGGACTTCATCCGGATCGAAGCGAAGCGCCGGTTCTACATGGTCTATCCGGGCGAGGTCCCGCTGCTGGTGCTGCACGATCCGGACGGTGCCGCCCGCGACTCGGGCGAGCCGGTCGAGCCGGCCGGCGGGCGCGACGGCCCGGCCGGCCCGTGGTACGACACGCTCTGGTCGAGCGTGCAGGCCGCCGACGCGGAGGGCATCTCCCGGTGAGCGAAGCAGCGAATGGAGGCGACGGCACCGTGCCCGACCGGGCCACCCGCGAAGCAGCCGACGAACACGATCTCGCGGCGGTCGCCGCGCAGCTCGGCCGGCCGCCCCGCGGCACCAGGGCGGTCGCCCACCGTTGCCCGTGCCAGCTGCCCGACGTGGTCGAGACGGTGCCCCGGCTCGCCGACGGCACGCCGTTCCCGACCCTGTTCTACCTCACCTGCCCCCGGGCGACCGCGGCCTGCAGCCGGCTCGAATCGGCCGGACTGATGCGCGAGTACGCCGCCGAACTGGCCGAGGATCCGCAGTTCGCCGCCGACTACCGGGCGGCGCACGAGGACTACCTGACCCGGCGGGAGGCGATCGGCCACGTCCCGGAGATCGCCGGAGTGTCGGCCGGCGGCATGCCGGGCCGGGTCAAGTGCCTGCACGTCCACCTGGGTCACGCGCTCGCAGTCGGCCCCGGCGTCAACCCGATCGGCGACCGGGTGCGGGAGCTGATCGGCCCCTGGTGGGCCGGCGGCCCCTGCGTACCGCCGCCGGAGTCGGACTAGGTGACCGGCGTGACGGATCCCGGATTCGATGCCGGGCTGGTCGTCCGCCGGGCCCGGACCCGCGACGTACGGGGTATCCGCCGGCTGATCGACCTGTACAGCCCGGACCGTCGACTGCTCAGCAAAGCCACGGTCACGCTGTTCGAGGACGTGCAGGAGTTCTGGGTCGCCGAACGGCCAGCGGACGGGGCGATCGTCGGCTGCGGCGCGCTGCACGTGATGTGGGAGGACTTGGCGGAGATCCGTACCGTCGCGGTCGACCCGCAGTGCCGGGGCCGGCGGATCGGGCACCGGATCGTGACGGAGCTGCTCGCCGTCGCCCGTCAGCTGGGGGTGGCGCGGGTGTTCGTGCTCACCTTCGAGACCAGGTTCTTCGCCAGCTTCGGCTTCGTCGAGATCGACGGGGCTCCGGTGCCGGCCCAGGTCTACGAGCAACTGCTGCGTTCGTACGACGAAGGCGTCGCCGAGTTCCTCGGGTTGGAGCGGGTCAAACCGAATACGCTCGGCAACTCCCGGATGCTGCTGCACCTGCGGTGACGTGCGACGTACCCGGGCCCGACGGTGTCGGCCGCCGGCCCGGCAGCGGCTGCGCACCCGGTACGGTGTCCGGTGTGGCGACACGGGTGGCGGGCATCGACTGTGGCACCAACGCGGTCCGGTTGCTGATCGCGGACCTGCCGGACCTGCGGCAGCCAGCAGAATCCGGGACCGGCTCGGCCCCGGAAGCCGGCTCGCCGGCTGGGTCGGTCGCCGCGCCGCTGACCGACGTGGTCCGCCGGATGGAGATTGTCCGGCTCGGGGAAGGCGTCGACCGGACCCGCCGGCTCGCCCCGGCGGCCATCGAACGGACCCGGCAGGCTCTCACCGGGTACGCCGCCGAGCTGGCCGAGCACGGTGTCGAGCGGGTTCGGATGTGCGCCACCTCGGCCAGCCGCGACGCCGACAACGCCGACGAGTTCGTGGCAATGGTGCAGGCCACCCTCGGAGTGACCCCGGAGGTGGTGACCGGCGACGAGGAGGCCCGGCTCACCTTTGCCGGGGCGGTCGGTGGGCTGGCGGCCACCGCGCCGGCACCGTATCTGGTGGTGGACATCGGCGGCGGGTCCAGCGAGTTCGTCGTCGGCGCTGACACGGTGCACCGGGCGGTGTCGGTGGACGTCGGCTGCGTACGGATGACCGAGCGGCACCTGCGCGCCGATCCGCCGACCGCCGCCCAGATCGCCGCCGCCGAACGCGACATCGCGGCGGCGGTTGACCAGGCGTTGTCGGTGGTGCTGGGGCCGGACCGGTCCGGCCCGCCGCCGACGCTGGTCGGGCTCGCCGGGTCGGTGACCACGGTGGCCGGGATCGCGCTGCGGCTGGACAGCTACCGGGCGGACAGGCTGCACCACGCCCGGATCAGCTACGACCAGGTGGCCGAGGTGACCGCCGACCTGCTGGCCATGCCGGTCGGGCAGCGGCTGCGGATCCCGGTGATGCACCCGGGCCGGGCCGACGTGATCGCCGCCGGTGCCCTGGTGCTGCGGATCGTGATGGAACGCGCCGACGTGTCGTCGGTGGTGGCCAGTGAGCACGACATCCTGGACGGGATCTGTCTGAGTTTGCGGTGACCAGCAGACGTACCGTAGCTCACCAAGAGGCGTACGCCACCCTCCGCGCGCCTTCCCCGGCCCCACGGCTCGTGTCAGGCTACCCGGACACGTGCCCCACTGCGCGCCAGCCAACGATGACTGACCGACAGGAGGACCCCCATGGGCGAGATGGTGAGCTACCGCAGCAACGGCGGGACCAGCGAGGGATACCTGGCCCTGCCGCCGGCATCCGGGGGTGGCGGCGCGGCGGGCGCCGCACCTGCGGTCATTGTGATCCAGGAATGGTGGGGGCTGGTGCCGCACATCACCACGGTCGCCGACCGGCTCGCCGAGGCGGGGTTCGTGGCCCTCGCCCCTGACCTCTACCACGGCGTACAGGCGACCGAGCCGGATGACGCCCGCCGGCTGCTGATGGGCCTGGCGATGGACCAGGCGGCCAAGGACATCGCGGGCGCCGCCGAGTACCTCGCCGGCCGGGCCGAGTCGGCGGGCGACACCGTAGGTACAGTCGGCTTCTGCGCCGGCGGCAGCCTGGCGCTCTGGTCGGCCACGCTGGCCGGGCGGATCGTCGCCACCGCCGGGTTCTACCCGGCGTTGCCGTGGGAGCGGATGCGTCCCGACTGGGCGGGCTACGCCGGCAAGTCGGCGATGATCCACTGCTCGGAGCAGGACGGCACCTCCGCCGCCGACGGGATCCAGCAGGCCAAGGGCTACATCGAGGCGGCCGGCGGCGGCTGCGTGGTCTACGACTACCCTGGCACTCGGCACGCGTTCTTCAACGACGACCGGCCGGAGTCGTACGACGACGACGCGTCGACGCGTGCCTGGGCGCGGACCCTGGAGATGTTCCGGACCCGACTCGGCTGACGCCGCGGCCGGCCGGTCGCGGTCTCGCGGTACGTCGTCCGCTGGCGACCGACGTCGGAAGGAGCCGTGGTGACCGGTACCGCAGCCGACGTGACCAGCGCAGCCGAGGTGATCAGCGCCAGCGCGGCCGACGTGACCAGCGCGGCGGCGCGGGTGCCGGACCTGCCGACGCTGGACCACGCGATTGCCGGCTGCCGGGCCTGCCCGAACCTGGTCGCCTGGCGGGAAGAGGTCGCCGCGACGAAGCGCGCGGCGTTTCGGGACCAGACCTACTGGGGCCGTCCGGTACCCGGATTCGGGCCGCCGGACGCCCGGATCGCGATCCTCGGGCTGGCACCGGCGGCGCACGGCGGCAACCGCACCGGCCGGGTCTTCACCGGCGACCGCTCCGGCGACGTGCTGTTCGCCGCACTGCACCGCGCCGGGCTGGCCAACCAGCCGACCAGCGTCGCCGTCGATGACGGTCTGCGGCTGTCGGACACCCGGGTGGTGGCCGCTGTCCGCTGCGCCCCGCCGGCGAACCGCCCCACCCCGGCCGAACGGGACACCTGCGCGCCCTGGCTGCACCGGGAGATCGCCCTGCTGAAACCGACGCTGCGGGTGGTGGTCGCGCTCGGCGCGTTCGCCTGGGCGGCCTGGTGGCCGGCGATGACCGGGGTGTACGGGCGACGACCGCCCACACCCCGGCCGGCGTTCGGCCATGGGGCACACTGGTCGGGCGGCGGGGCGGTGCCCGACGTGCTGGGCTGCTACCACGTCAGCCAGCAGAACACGTTCACCGGACGGCTCACGCCCGCCATGCTCGACGAGGTGTTCACCGAGGTGAATCGCCTGGCGGGGCGGAATTGACCGGGCCGAGACGACCACTGGAGGACCCGAGGGGGCACCCGCCGGCAATGGATTCCGCGGCTATCCGCAGGCTGTGGCCACTCGCCGCCGTCGCCGTACTGCTCGCGCTGACCGCGGTCGCGGCGGCGAACTCCACCCTGCCGGTCGGTCGCACCGACGCCGCCGTGGAACGGGACCTACCCGCGCTGCCGGACTACCAGCAGCCGCAGACGGCACCGACGTACCAGCCGCCGCCGGACGACTTCGCCGCCGCCGACCAGCAGCAGCTTCCATCCTGGATCCCGCTGCTCGCCGGGGCGCTGTGCGGCCTCGCCGTGCTGGTCGTCGCCGGTCTGCTGCTGTGGACCCTGCTGCGCGACGTGGTGCGCCGCCGACCCCGGTCGACCCCGGTCGGTATCCGGCGGCGGAGCACGTCACCGCCCGGCCCGGCCAGCACGGCCGAAGTGGTCGCCGCCGTCGACGCCGGTCTGGTCGAGCTCTCCGCTGCCGACGCCGACCCGCGCCGGGCGGTGATCGCCTGCTGGGTACGCCTGGAGCAGGCCGCCGCCGCGGCCGGCACGCCGCGCCAGATTGGTGACACCCCGACCGATCTGGTCACCCGGCTGCTCGCCGGGCACGAGATCAGCGCCGAGGTGCTGTCGGCGTTCGCGGGCGTCTACCGGGAGGCCCGCTACGCCCGGCACGACGTCGACGAACGGACCCGGGAGCAGGCGCGGTGGGCGCTGCGCCGGCTGCGTACCGAGCTGACCGCCGCGGTCGGCCCCGGCGAAGGCGGGCCGGCTGGTGAGTGACCCGCAGACCAGCATCGACGACCTGCTCTACCACGACGAGGAGGCACCGCCCCGCGAGCGTCGCGCACCCGGCCGGGTCCGGTCCTGGCTGACCGCACTGCTGCTGGCCGCCGCCGGCACTGCGGCCGTGCTGCTCGGGCTGCGGCTGTTCGGCCTGACGGTGCCGGTCGAGGCGGTCTTCGCCGGCTGCCTCGCGTTGGTGGTGCTGCGCCGCACCGTACGGTCGGTCGCCGCCCCGCCCCCGGTCAAGCTGCGCCGGGTCGGCTCCGACCCGGAGGACGGCAACTACGTTTTCGGCAGCGAGGACGGCCTGCGGGAGGCGGTCGGCCGGTGGGAACGCCGGCTGCGGGCCGGTCAGGGCGACGCGGGCCGGTTCGCCGAGGTGACCCTGCCGGTGCTCGGTGAGCTGGTCGACGAGCGGCTACGGCACCGGTACGGGCTGACCCGGGCCACCGACCCACAACGGGCCCGGGAGATCTGCGGGGACGAACTGTGGAACTTCCTGAACACCCCGGCCCGGCGTAAGCCGTCGGCAAAGGACTGCGCGGTGTTCGTCAGCCAATTGGAGAAAATATGAACGACGTGGTGGCAGCCCCGACCACCGAGGTCAGCCGGCTCGCGCACGCCGTACTGGACTCGGTCGGCACCGTGCTGGTCGGCAAGCGGGACGCGCTGGAGCTGGTCCTCGCCGGCATCCTCGCCGGTGGGCACGTGCTGCTGGAGGACCTCCCCGGGCTGGGTAAGACGTTGACCGCCCGGTCGTTCGCCCAGGCGTTGGGGCTGGACTTCCGTCGGCTGCAGTTCACCCCCGACCTGCTGCCGGCCGACGTCACCGGTTCGTTCCTCTACGACCAGCGCAGCGCTGACTTCACCTTCCGGGCCGGTCCTCTGTTCACCAATCTGCTGCTCGCCGACGAGATCAACCGGACACCGCCGAAGACCCAGTCGGCGCTGCTGGAGGCGATGCAGGAGAAGCAGGTGTCGGTCGAGGGGGTCACCTACCGGCTGGAGGCGCCGTTCCACGTGCTGGCCACCGCCAACCCGATCGAGTACGAGGGGACCTACCCGCTTCCCGAGGCGCAGCTGGACCGGTTCCTGCTGCGGGTGTCGTTCGGCTACCCCAGCCACGAGGAGGAGTGGGAGGTACTGCGTCGGCGCATCTCCCGCCGCCAGGAGGAGACCGAGCTGGCCGCCGTGGTCGACGCCGCCGGGCTGCGCGCCATGCAGGCGGCGCTGGAGAACGTGGTGGTCGAGGACTCCATCGGCCGGTACATCGTGGCCCTCACCGCGGCCACCCGGGAACACCCGTCGGTCCTGGTCGGAGCGTCGCCCCGGGGTTCGCTGGCGCTGCTGCTGCTGGCCCGGGCCAAGGCGGTGCTGGCCGGCCGGGACTTCGTCGTGCCGGAGGACGTCAAGGAGGTGGCCGCCCCCGTACTGGCACACCGGATCACCCTGCGGCCGGAGATGTGGCTGCGTCGGGTGGATCCGTCGTTCGTGGTCGGCGAGGTACTGGCGCAGACCCCGGCCCCGGCCAGCGGCGCTCTGCCCAGTTACGGCGGCGGGTACGGTCCACCGGGCAAGGGGGGGGGGGGGGGGGGGGGGGGGGGGGGGGGGGGTAGGGGTTTGGGGGCTTGTGTGTTCGGGGTGGGTAGGTTATTTACACCCCCCCCCCCCCCTCCCCCCCCCCCCCCCCCCACCCACCTCTCCCACCCCCCCCCCCAAACCCCCCCCCCCCCCCCCCCCCCCGCGGCGCCGTGACCGGCGGCGGCGTGTCATGACCGCCACGCAATGGCAGCCGACCCGGGCGCTGGGCCGGGCGGTGTTGATCACCGGGCTGCTGCTGATCACCGGAGTGATCCTCGGCCGGGTCGACCTGGTCGCGCTGGCCACCCCGTTCGCGCTGGGCACCGCGTACGCGCTGCGCCGCCGACCGGCCGCCGCGCCGGTGCTGGACCTCGGGGCGGTTGACGCCAACCTCGTCGAGGGCGGCCAGATCGGTGCCCGGGCCGCCGCGGCCAACCCGGCCGACGCCGACTACGACCTGGTGGTGGTACGCGCGTTGGTGTCGCCGTGGCTGCGCATCGACGAGGTCGGGGTGCTGGCGCCGATCTCGATCGACCCGTCACCCGGCGGCGGCCAGCTGCTGGTACTCGAACGGTTGGCGGCGGCGGCCCGACCCCGCCCCAGTGGTGGGGTGCCGGACCGTCCGTTCGGTCTGGCGGTGCCGACCGGCTCGGCGGCCGGCTTCGAGCTGACCGGGGTGGCGCTGCGCTGGGGCCGCCAGCCGGTCGGGCCGGTCGCCGCGCGGGCGATCGCCTGCGACGGGCTGCTGTCCTGCCGGCCGGTGGTCGCCGAACCGGTCCGGGTGCCGGTCTACCCGGTGATCGACCCGTTCAACGCCGACGAGGCGATGCCCCGCGCCGCCGGGCTGGTCGGTGGGCACCGGTCCCGCCGGCCGGGGGAAGGCGGCGAACTGGCCGGGGTGCGCATCTTCGGCCCCGGCGACCGGCTGCGCCGGATCGACTGGCGGGTGTCGCTGCGGGCCCGGCAGCTGCACGTCGCCGCGACCCTGTCCGACCGCGACGCCGAGGTGGTGCTGCTGCTCGACGTCCTCACCGAGGTCGGCCGGTCCGGCGGGGTGTCCGGCGGTGCGTCGGTGCTGGACACCACGGTCCGGGCGGCGGCCGCGATCGCCGAACACTACCTGCACCGCGGTGACCGGGTGTCGATGCTGGAGTACGGGCCGACGGCTCGCCGGCTGCGTCCGGCCACCGGCCGTCGGCAGTACCTGACGGTCCTGGAGTGGCTGCTCGAGGTCGAGGTGCGGCCCACCCCGTACGAACCGTACGACCAGGTCTTCGGCCCGCAGCTGCTCTCCTCGGACGCGCTGGTCGTGGTGCTGACCCCCCTGGTGGACCCGCGGTCGGCGGAGATGCTGGCCCGGATGGCCCGGTCGGGGCGGATCGTCGTCGCCGTCGACACCCTGCCCACCACGGTGGCGCCGCCGCCCCGGCAGGGTCAGTGGACCGAGGTGGCGTACCGGCTGTGGCGGCTGGACCGGGAGAACACCGTCGGGCAGCTGCGCGAACACGGCGTACCGGTGGTGACCTGGGCCGGGGCCGGCAGTCTCGACCAGGTGCTGCGGGACGTGGCCCGGCTGGCGTCGGCGCCCAAGGCGGTGCTGCGATGATCACCGCGATCCGGGACCGGGTGGTGGCGGTGCGCACCGGTTTCACCCGGGTCACCCTCGCGCCGGTGCTGCTACGGGGCCTGGTAGCGGTCACCGCGCTGCTCGCCTTCGGGCTCGCGTACCCGGCCGAGGTCTTCCTCGGCCGGGCCGGCCCGGTGCTGCTCGCCGTCGCGCTGCTGCCGGCGTTGGCGCCGCGCGGGCACGCGCCGACGGTGACGATCCTGGTCGGGGTCGGCGGCTGGGTGCTCGCCACCACCGGGTACGGGATCCCGGTGCAGCTGTGGCGGCTGCTGGCGGTCGGCGCGCTGCTGTATCTGACCCACAGTCTCGCCGCGCTGGCCGCCGCCGTGCCGTATGACGTGGTGCTGGCCCCCGAGGTCGCGGTGCGCTGGTCGACCCGGGTGGCGGCGGTGCTGCTCGCCTCGGCGGTGCTGGTGGTGCTGCTGATCACCGCCGCCGGCCGGACCGCCGGTCAGCCGTTCCTGCTCGCGGTGCTGGCCGGGCTGGTGGTGGCGGTCGGCGCCGTCGCCCTGCTCGCCACCCTGGGCCGACGCCGCTGACCTGCCGGCGTGCGGCGGCTCACACGGGCGTGCTCGGTCACATATCTGGCCTTCGAGGCGGCGTCAAGAGGCAACCGGGAGGAAGATGGGGTACGTGAACAGGCAACGGATCCTTGTCGTCGGTGCCGGGCATGTCGGTCTCTACGCTGCCCTGCGCCTGTCCCGCAAGATGCGCCGGGGCGAGGTCGAGGTGATCGTGGTCGACCCGCAGCCGCACATGACCTACCAGCCGTTCCTGCCGGAGGCGGCGGCCGGCAACATCTCACCCCGGCACTCCGTCGTGCCGTTGCGCCGGGAACTGCGCCGCTGCCATGTGATCGCCGGAGCGGTGACCAGGATCGAACACGCCCGCAAGGTCGCCGAGGTGCAACCCATCGTCGGGCCGCCCCGGGAGATCGGCTACGACCATGTGATCGTCGCCCCCGGTTCGGTGTCCCGCACCCTGCCGATTCCCGGCCTGCGGGAGCACGGCATCGGGTTCAAGACCATCGGTGAGGCGATCTACCTGCGTAACCACGTCCTGGAGCGGCTCGACGTGGCGGCGGCGACCGCCGACGAACAGGTTCGCCGGACCGCGTTGACGTTCGTCTTCGTCGGCGGCGGCTACGCCGGCATCGAGGCGCTGGCCGAGATGGAGGACATGGCCCGGGACGCGCTGCGCTACTACCCCGAGCTGAAGCCGACGGACATGCGCTGGGTGCTGGTCGAGGCGACCCAGCGGGTGCTGCCCGAGGTCGACCGGGACATGGGCGCCTACACGGTGCAGCAGCTGGTCAAGCGGGGGATGGACATCCGGTTGGACACCCGGCTGGAGTCCTGCGTCGACGGGCTGGTGCGGCTCTCCGACGGCGACAGCTTCCCGGCCGACACGATCGTCTGGACGGCCGGGGTGAAGCCGTCGCCGATGCTCGATGCCACCGATCTGCCCCGCGACGAGCGGCGGCGGATCAGTTGCCGGCCGACGCTGCAGGTCGTCGACGGCGACCGGACGGTCGACGGAGCGTGGAGCGCCGGTGACTGTGCCGCGGTGCCGGACCTGACCGGCCCGCCCGGGGCGTACTGCTCGCCGAGCGCCCAGCACGCGGTGCGCCAGGCCCGGACGATGGCCGACAACATCCTGGCGGTGGTCCGCGGTCAGCAGCCGGTCGAGTACCGGCACAAGCACGCCGGCAGCGTGGCCAGCCTCGGCCTGCACAAGGGCGTCGCCCAGGTGTACGGGATCAAGATGACCGGGCTGCCGGCCTGGTTCATGCACCGTACGTACCACATGAGCCGGATCCCGTCGCTGAACCGTAAGGTGCGGGTGATCGTCGACTGGACACTCGCGCTGGTGCTCAAGCGTGAGGTGGTGGCGCTCGGGCAACTGCACGACCCGCGTGAGGAGTTCCTCGGGGCGACCCCGCAACTCGACCAGCCGGGTGCCGCGCCAGCCCGGGTCAGCTGACCGGCCAGGTCCAGGCGTCGGCTACCCGCTGGCCCGGCCCGAGCAGGTCCTCGGTGGTCTGCCGCAGCTCGGCGGCGTGCGTGGTGCCGTCCATCAGCACCACGCAGTCGGCGCCCCAGCGGGTCAGGTCACGACGGGCCCGGGCGCGTTCCTCGTCGGTGATTTCCGGCACCTCGCCGGTCCGGGCCACCTCGGCGAGGATCTTCGACGTCGGCAGTTTGAACGTGCCCATTGAGGCGTCGCCACCCGGGGCGTACGGGCCGATGAAGAACCCTTCCGGCATGCCGAAGGCGACCGTGGTCGCGGTGGCCCAGGCCATCGGCCACGGCTGCGGCGGGGTGGCGGGCGGCACCGGCACCAGCACGCCGCCGGACGGTACGCAGGTGCGCCAGTGGCCGCCGACGATGAACTCCGGCAGCGGGTCGCGGTCCATCGCCGGCAGCGGGGCCGGCGCGACCGGGAGCAGCGCCACCGCGACGACGGCCGGGCCAGCCAGCCGGGCCGGTCGCCAGGCGAGCCGCAACGCCCGGTCGACGGCGAGGGTCAGGATGACGGCGATCAACGGGATCACCGCGAGAGCGAACCGCATCGGCAGCGCGCCGTCCACCACCGGCATCCCGTCCAGCAGGGCGTACGGCCCCGGGACGTCAGTCCTGGTTCCCTCCACGACGATCCGCGGGCCGAGCGAGAGCCCCGCCATCAGCAGCGTCCCGGCGGCGCAGGCGATGACCACCGGTCGCCGGATCAACCAGGCGGTGGCGGCGACCGTGACCAGCACCAGCGGCCAGCCGAGGAAGGTGTTGTACTCGGCCGGTCCGGTGGTCAGCTCGGCGGCGGCCGCCGAACCGGCCACCGACAGCTCGGACACCGCCGGCCAGCTGGCCAGGTCGGCCGAGAAGTACGCCGGGTCGAAGACGCCGTCGGAGACGCCCTGCGGTCCGGCGAACTGGAACCACAGCGGATAGCCGAGCAGCACCACGCCGACGGCCACGGCGACCAGCATCCCGGCGACGAAGTTCGGCAGGATCCGCCACACGTACCGGGGTCTGGTCGCGGCGAACGCCGCCGCCATGATGATCAGCGTGACGGCGGTGAGGAAGAGTACTTCCTCGCCGACGAACACCTGGACCGCGACGACCACTCCGAGCCAACCGCCGGAGGCGACGACCCGGCGGCGGTCGGGTCGGCCGGCCGGCCCGAGGATCCGCCCGTCGGGTGTCGAGCCGGTCGGATCGGCGGCCCGCATGATCCGGATCAGCAGCCACACCATGACCGGGATCAGCCACAGCGCGGTCATGTGCAGGTGGCTGTTGCTCTGCGAGACCATACCGGGGGCGAACCCGCAGAACGCTCCGCCGGTCGCCGCGGCCAGCCGGTGCGCGCCGAGGGGCCGGGCGAACAAAAAGTAGAACGCGATCGCGCTGGCGGCCAGGTTGCCGGCGACCAGCAGCGCGAAGCTCACCGGGGCACCGAAGAGCACCGTGACCGGGGCCATCAGGAAGCCGAGCGCGATGACCGTCGTGTTGGCCATCAGGTTCACCCCGTCGGGGGCGTTCAGCCGGTCGCTGAGCAGGCCGAAGTCGCCGAACAGCAGCCGCGCGTCGCTGGCCAGGAACCACTCGTACAGGGTCTGGTCCTCCGGGTTGAACGCCAGCAGGTGGGCACCGGGTGCGGGCCAGAGCCGGTGGGTCAGCAGGCCGGCGAACAGGACGAAGAGCAGGCAGATCATGGCGTCCACCCGGTGTCCACGGGCCGCTGCGGCGATTCGGGACCACCGGGAGTCGGCCGCCGAGGGTCCGCCGGGCCGGGGCGGGACGGGGCCGGTGTCCTGCGCTGCGGTTGCTGAGCGGCTCACGGTTCGCACCCTAGTGCCGTCGACCGGCCGGGCTGCGTCCGGCTGGGCGCGACCCGCTACCGTGACATCTGCCGTCGCGTACCAGCGCGCGGCGTGTCGGCGATCGGGTCCGACCGGGCGCACCCCGGCCGACCCGCCGGCCCGGGTGGTGGAATGGCAGACACGGCTGCCTTAAAAGCGGCTGCTGAAAAGCGTGCGGGTTCGATTCCCGCCCCGGGTACTCGGCGTCACCTGGTGCCGTCCGAGCCCGGCCCGTTGGTCGGAGCCCGCCCGGTTCCACCGGTCAGAGCCCGCCTTCGGCCGGCGGTACTGCACGGTGTCGATCGAGCCGTCTACCCTTGACCTCACACCATCGTGTGACAACCCCCTGAGGGAGGCTGGACAGTGAAGACATCCAACCCGGTCCTGGCCCGGCTCGGCCAGGCGGCCGAGCGGGAGCGGGCCACCGGGTACGCCCCCGCCGGTCCCTACGGGCAGCCCGGCACCGGGCAGCCATATCCGACGCAGGCCGGTCACCCGGCCGCGCCACCCACCGTCGCGCCGATGACGGTCGACGACGTCGTCGTCAAGACAGTCACCCTGCTCGGCATCACCGGGCTGTCGGCGGCGGCGGCCTGGATCCTGGTCCCCGACTCGCTGCTGTTCGGCGCCTGGATCGGCGCCGCGATCGTCGGTCTGGTGCTGGGGCTGGTCATCTCGTTCTCCCGGGTCGCGAACCCGGCGCTGGTGGTCACCTACGCCGTCGTCGAAGGTGTCTTCGTCGGTCTGGTCAGCAAGTTCTTCGAGGTGATCGCCGGCTACCAGGGCATCGTCCTGCAGGCGGTGGTAGCGACCTTCGGTGTCTTCTTCCTGATGGCCGCCCTCTACAAGATGAAGGTCATCCGGGCCACCCCGAAGTTCACCCGTGGCCTGATCGCCGCGATGGTCGGCGTCTTCGCGGTCATGATGATCAACCTGGTGTTGTCGCTCTTCGGCGTCGACACCGGGCTGCGTAGCGGCGGTCCGGTCGCCATCATCTTCAGCCTCATCTGCATCGTGGTCGCCTCGCTGAGCTTCGTGTTGAGCTTCCACGAGGTCGAGGAGGGCGTCCGGCTCGGCCTGCCGCAGCGCTACTCCTGGACCGCTGCGTTCGGCATCCTGGTCAGCCTGATCTGGCTCTACATCGAGATCCTGCGCCTGCTCAGCTTCTTGCAGGGCGACGACTGACCGTCCATCAGCGCCGGGGGGGGGGGGGGGGGGGGGGGGGGGGGGGGGGGGGGGGGG
>NZ_JBSWXD010000034.1:0-44870 GCF_056160425.1 Micromonospora sp. ABR4_055 | reverse complement strand
CCCCCCCCCCCCCCCCCCCCCCCCCCCCCCCCCCCCCCCCCCCCCCCCCCCCCCCCCCCCCCCCCCCCCCCCCCCCCCACCACCGTGTGTGTGCTTCATACGGAAGCTCAGGGCCAGGCAAGGCAGAACGGGTGGCCGGCCGGATCCGCGTAGACCCGGAACCCGGTGCGCGCGGCGGGGTCGTCGACCGCTTTCACCAGCCGTCCGCCTAGTTCGAGTACCTTCTCATGGGCGGCTTCGAGGTCTTCGATGTAGAAGTCGAGATGGACCTGTTGTGACCAGCCATTGTCCGGCCATGTCGGCGACACGTGCTCGGGCGCCAGCTGGACGGCGATATGCCAGTCCCCGTCCACCCAAACGTTGTGCCAGGTGTCCTTGGCTTCGACGGAGCCGCTCAGCAGTTCCGCCCAGAACGTGCTTTCCGCCTGAATGTCCGCAGCCTCGAAGACGATCGTCCGGCGTTTCAGTTTCACTGGTCACCCTCTCGTTTCATGGTGCTGGTGTGCTCTGCGGCCGACTCGATGTTTGGGCGGTCCCAGAGCATCGGCGTGTCCTGCCCGGTGCGCCAGAGGTCCACCTGGTCGGTGTAGTTGCGGTGAAAGGCGTGCCCGGAGGTACCGGTGAGCTGGACCCAGCGCGAGCCGTTCAGGTCGGACAGGTCGACGATTATCCGCATCGACGGCACGTAGGTGACCTCGTACCCCTGGGTCGTCACCCAGCTGGTCGCGTTGACGATGCCGCCACCGCCGCCGACCGGCACCGGGCCGCGGTTGAAGAGCATCTCGACCGGCGCGATCCCGGACTGCCCGAGCGAGCCGTTCTCTAGCGCGAGGGTGTGCAGGTCGCCCCAGCGCCACGCTGTGGGGTCGTCGCCGAGTCGGTCGCTCAGCTCCCGCTCGGCGTCGCTCATGGCGAGCGACAGCATGTCGTTCATCGTCTCGGTGACAGGGGTGCGCTTGTCGTCCCACCACGGCGACCGAGGTTCGGCCAGGAGCGGGCGGAGGGTCTCCCAACCGTCGTCGCCGGCGCCGGGAAGCCGGCCGGCGGGCAGCTCGTCGAACGTACGCCTCACCAGGTGAAGCAGAGTCGCGTTGTAGAACGCCGCCGCCGCGGCGGACGCGGCCGGTGTCTCGGCTGGCTGCTGGAAATCCCACCCACGCAGCAGATCGCGGGCCTGTGCCACGTTCTCGTCGCCGTCGGCGAGCGGTGCGGCGAGCAGCGCGGGCACCACGGTGGCAGCGAAGCCGTTGTAGTTGTCCATCTGCATCGCGCGCATGTCGTCGATGGTCAGTTTCCCGCGCGACGCCCGGTCGATGATCATGTCTGCGATGCGTTGGCTGCGATAGCCGTACGACCAGTCGTTCGTGATGAGGTACGGGTAATGCGGGCCGGCCACCGCCTGGTTCGCGGTGATGATCACGCCGTCGTCGGGGTTGTACTCGTTGGGCAGCGCCTCGAAGGGGATGAAGCCGGTCCAGTCGTACGCCGGATCCCAGCCGGGCGCGGGCCAGCGGCCGTCGCCCTTGCCACGGATGGGGATCCGGCCCGGGGCCTGGTATCCGATGTTGCCATCGACGTCGGCATAGATCATGTTCTGGGCGGGGACGTCGAACAGCGCGGCCGCAGCCCGGAACTCAGTCCAGTTCGACGCCCGGTTGAGGTCGAACATCGCGTCGATCGTGCGGCCGGGGTCGAGTGCGGTCCAGCGTAACGCCACGGCGTACGGCTGGGCGCTGGCGTGCGCGGGCACCCCGGGGGCACCCACGTCGAGACTCGGTATGTGCGTTGGTGAGACCTGCGCGTACGGCGAACCGGAGGGGTCGAGCGGTGGCCGGGCGGCGATGGCGAAGATGTCGGACATCCGGTCGGACAGCAGCGGGCCGTGCTTGGTGGACCGTACCTTGACGGTGACCGGATCCCCGCCGGCTACCTCGATGGTCTCGTCTCGGATTGTCAGCGGCAGCCAGGTCGTACCGTCGAAGTACCGGTCGCCGACGATCTTCTCAACATAGAGGTCAGCGACGTCGGCACCGAGGTTGGTCAACCCCCACGAAATCCGCCCGTTGTGTCCAATCAGCAGACCCGGCATGCCGGCGAGGGAGAAGCCTGCGGCGTTGTAGTCGCAGGTGCAGTGCAGCCCGTTCTGGTACCAGACACCTGGCAGGGACGGCCCGAGGTGCGGGTCGTTGGCAAGCAGCGGCTTGCCGGAGGCGGTCAGGTCGCCGCTGACCACCCAGGAGTTCGACCCGACGCCGGTGCCGCTGACGCCGAGCCGGGCTGGCAGCGCGGCGATCCGGCCGCGGAGCGCCTCGAGCGCCGGTGCCGCGTCGCCGCGCCAAGCCTGGTCCGCTGCCCCGCCCTCGCCTCCCAACGAGCCACCTGCAGCGGCTGCTTCTGCATCGAACGCACCATTGACAATCGAACCGCCACTAACGATCGGAGCGTTCCGCTCGAAGGGATATGCAGGGAATAGTTGCTCGATCTGCGCACGGGTCAACCCTTGCCCGAGCAGGACAGAGCGATCCATTTCCGAATAGATGTTGCCGATCAGATCCCAGGCCATTGTTTTCAGCAAGGAAATGGAGTCGACGGGACTCCATGGTTCGACGGTGTAGCCAGGGTTCTGCAGGCCGAGCACAGCGTACTCCAGACTTTTGGTTCCAGAAGCCTCAGAACCGCCATTGTCCGACATCCAAGCGTTCACACCTACTGCATATGCCTCAAGATTGGCGCGAGCGTCTGGTGTTAGCAGTTCCCATTCCTGCTCGGCCACCGCACGCCAGCCCATCGTCCGCAGGAAGGCGTCAGTGGGGATCTCCGACGGGCCGAACAGTTCGGCGAGGCGCCCAGAGGCGAGGTGACGACGGAAATCCATCTCCCAGAAGCGGTCCTGGGCGTGCACGTATCCCTGCGCCACAAAAAGGTCCAATTGGTTCGATGCGTACGAATGCGGGATTCCGTGATCATCCCGGTAGGCCGTAACCCCCGAGCTTAGACCCGGCATAATGATCACAGAGCTGTAATCGGGAAAGCTGCGACGAACGGCCCAGGCAAATGAGAGCAAAACGACCAATATCGTGGCCAGGAGGGCGGCGAGGAACCACTTCAGCACCCGCCACCGGCGACGCCTGCGACGCGCTCCGTCGGCCCGCTCCAGAGGATCCGCATCTGCCTCGACGACCTGGCCCTCTGGGGGGTCGTCTCGTCTCAAGTCCTGATCTGGCATGAGTCCATACCTGCCTTGTGCCGGGCTCCACGCGGGTCGGCCCATTGTGTTGCGGTCGGCGGAATCCGGACACGTCCCCGAATTCGGGGGCCGCGCTGTGGAGCGCACACCCCCTGCCGGTCGGCAGCTATCCGCCCTTGCAGTCGCCACCAGTCCCCGGAAGCAGGGACCGGCGAGCGCAGTGCACCCGCTGCTAGCTTGGGGCTACATCCAGTGACATCCTTCGACCTAATCCCGGCCTACGCCGGCCGGGATAGACGTATGCACTTTTCCGTCCGCGCGGGGGAACGCAGGCCGAGCGTCGATCGCGCGGCACAACCAGCACCGGGGGCTCAAGTGATCAGGACCGACATCCTCGTCAGTTCACCCATCTTCCTGATCGGACTGGTCCAAACGCTGACCGACGCAGGAATCGTCATCGTCTCGTCACGAACCGCACCCCAGGAGGAGCCGTCCTGGCTAGCTGACATCATCCTAGTCGACATTGATGCGCTGTCCCCTCCGGACGGCCTCGGCCACATCACCGATGCCGCAAGGAGCACGGCCGTGCTGGTCCTGGACAACGAGGCCGCCTCCAACGGTGCCGCGTACCTGCGCGCCGGCGCCTCGGGCGTGGTCAGCAAACGGGAGCCAGGCGACCGCATCGTCGACGCGGTACGAGCCGTCACCTCTGGCTGCCTCTACTGCCCCGGCGAACCGCAGACCCCGGCGTCCGCGGAACACCCCGATCTCCCGGGCTACCACCTGTCGGAACGGGAGAAGCAGGTCCTACGGCAGATCTCCCGCGGGCTCACCCACGGACAGATCGCTACGCGACTTGGGATCAGCCCGCATACGGTCGACACGTACGTCAAGCGCATCCGCGCCAAGCTCGGTGTCGGCAACAAGGCCGAGTTGACCCGCGCTGCCCTGCTCGGCCAGTTGACCAAAGCGGGCCCGGACAACGAGTACGGTCCCCTCGCGCAGAAATCGGCTTGACCACACGACGGCCCCCGCCCCGAACTTGATCTTTAACCTTGGCCGAGTTGCCAATACTTGATCCCTTGTAGATTCGGTCCACATCCGGGACGGTGGCGCACGGTGGCGGAGCAGCACAGCCACAGCGGTTTGGAATCATGGTCGCCGCGCAGGGGAACGACCTGCAGCCGGATCAGGGTGCCATCGAGGTAGGGGCACCAGCGTGGTCGATCCAGCAGGTGCGACGGGTCACCCTGGGGCCGCCGGTCTCCAGCTGCACACCTACGCGGTGCCGTAACGGCTGGTAGTGGTGCGATGCCACCGGCGCAATCCGGCGACGCGGCTGCTCGACGCACCTGCCCGTCCCGGCTCCTGGCGGCCGCCCGCCGACACTGGCGAACACCCCGGCACGCCGCAGCGTCCCTGGTGTAGGTCCTGCAACTACCGGATCACCCTGCCGGCCATGCTCGGCTGGGTCTCGGTCCGCCGGCCCTGGGTCGAGCCGGCCGACGTCCTGCTGAGCCCGAACGATCACCGCGTGTGCCGGCGATCGGGCGAGGGCCTCCGTCGCCATCGCCGTCCCGCCCTCCGCCTGCATTCACCGTCCGAACTCGCTCAGGTTTGCTGAACGGGAAGCGAGACGGAGCTGAACGAACTGCTGCACACGTCGCGACTCGACGCGCAGCGAGGGGATCATCGACAGACTCCGTCGAGAGTACGGATCGGCACCCATATGCTGCTCGGCTCGGTCCCTTCGGATATCGGCACCGCATCCTCCACGCCACGCACAGCCTGCCTGGCACTCCCACCGAGCACATCGCCCCGACGGCCGAGACGCTGGGCGTGGCCGACCTCATCGAGCTGGCGGCCGGCCCGGGCGGGCGGCGCTTCGCCGTAAGACCTGCTTCCTCGAGTTCACGCTCCCGCAGCTGAAGGCTGGCTCCAGCGCTGCCTCAAAGCAGCTCAGGACGTCAAGGTCTGTCCGGCCAGACCGCCGGCCGCGACCGAGTGTCGCGAGGGTGCCAGGCCGGAAACCCGTGAACCCTGCCGCTGCAACTGCGGTCGGCGGGGTGACTGGGAAGGTCTTGGCCCCGGATCCGTTCGAAACGTAGCGGCGTCGTCGGCCAAGACCCGGTGGTGCTCGGTGCGTGGCCAGCACCGAAACCCGACGTCACGCCTGAAACTGCGGCTTCCTAACGAACTCAAGCACCTGCCGAGGCCCTGACCAGCAACTCACCGACAGGGCGTCCCGGCTCCACGACCATTGCCCGCAGCACATTCTCGTACTGCTCCAGGATTCCCGCGACCGTGGACGCGTCGAACAGGTCCGCGTTGTACTCCAGCAGAACCGTGATGGTCTCGTCCACCCCAGACACCGTTGCGCCGTCCTGAAAACGCTGCTCGGCGTGTGGAATGATCACGGCGTTGAGGTCGAACTTCGCCGAGCCGTTGTGCGCGTCCAAGACCTCCAGCGTCACTCCTGGCAGCCGCAGCTCGGGCATCGGCGTGTCGAGGAAGCTGAACATCACCTGGAACAGCGGCATGTGGCTGACGCTCCGTACCGGACGCAGCTGCTCCACCAGTTTGTCGAACGGCATGTCCTGATGGGCGTACGCGTCGAGGCAGGTCTCCCGGACCCGGCGCAGCAGCTCGGCAAACGACGGCTCGCCGGACAGATCCGTCCGCAGAAGCACAGTATTGATGATCATACCGATCAGGTTCTCTAGTTCGGGCCGCTGCCGGTTGGCGGTGCCCGCGCCCAGGACGATGTCGTCCTGCCCGCAGAGCCCGTGCATCACGGCGACGAACCCGGCGAACATGCTCATGAACAGCGTGACGTCCTGCTGCCGGCCAAGTTCCCGAAGCCCACGGGCCAGCTCTCCGTCGATCTCCAGCGTCTCCTGCCCACCACGGGAGGTCATCTTGCGGGGACGGGGCCGGTCGGTCGGCAGGTCGAGGACCGGGGGCGCCCCCGCCATCCGATCGCGCCAGAACGCAAGCAGCGACTCCAGCCGCTCCCCCTGCATCTGCTGACGCTGCCAGACGGCGAAGTCGGCGTACTGCACCGGCAGGTGGGGCAGGTTCGGCTCGCGGCCGACACTACGAGCCTCGTACAGCTCCAGGAAGTCACGCAGGAAGACGCCCTGCGTCCAGCCGTCGTGGATCAAGTGGTGCTCGACCACGACCAGCACGTACTCGTCGTCGGCGAGCCGAACCAGGGTGACCCGCAGCAGCGGGCCGGTGACCAGATCGAACGGCTCCTGCCCTGCGGCGCGCACGAAGTCGTCGAGCCAGGCGTCGCGATCGTCGGCCGGCAGGTCGCGCCGGTCGGCCAGTGCGACCGGGATGCCCTTCGGCTCCAGGATCACCTGCACGGGTTCACCGTCGATGTCGGGGAACACGGTCCGCAGGATCTCGTGCCGCACCTCGAGCTCGGCGAGCGCCGCAGTGACCGTCTCCAGATCCACTTGCCCACGCAGCCGCAGCGCCCGGGGCACGTTGTAGTTCGAGCTGCCCGGCTGCAACTGGTGCAGGAACCAGATCCGCTCCTGGACAAACGACAGCGGCAAAGGCTCGTCCCGCGGCGCCCGCGGCACCGGCGCGGCACGGAACACCGGACTCTCCGCCACCCGGGCCGCGAAGGCGGCCAGCGTCGGCGCTTCGAAGATCGCGCGCAGCGGCAGGTCGACGCCGAGCTGTTGATTGACGTGCGCGAGCATCCGGGTAGCGAGCAGCGAATGCCCGCCGAGGACAAAGAAGTCGTCGTGCAGGCGCACTCGTGGCACGTCCAGAATCGCGCACCAGATCGCTGCGAGGTCCCGCTCCTCAGGCGTGCGGGGCGGCTCCCCCGGCGCAGCGGCGTCGTCCGACGCCTCGTCTAGGCCGACCGGCGGCAGTCCGGCGTAGTCGATCTTGCCGTTCGGTGTCCGGGGCAGCGCAGCGATCGGTACGCACCGCGCCGGCACCATGTATTCGGGAAGCACGGCCCGCAGCGCCGAACGCAGCTGCGCGACCGGGACGGACGTCGGCGTGACGTAGGCCAGCAACTGACCCGGCCGGCGGTGCCGCACCACCGCCGCATCGGTCACCTCGGGCAGCCGCCGCAGCGCCGACTCTATCTCTCCCAGCTCCACCCGGTACCCATTGAGCTTGATCTGCCGGTCGGCGCGGGCGACGAACGTGATCGAGCCATCCGGCAGACAGCGAGCCAGGTCGCCGGTGCGGTAGAGCCGGGCGCCAGGCAGTCCGAACGGGTCCGCCACGAAGTGCGCAGCGGTCAGCGCTGTCCGGCCCCGATAGCCGTACGCCAGTCCGGCGCCGCCGAGGTACAGCTCACCGACCACGCCCACCGGCACCGGCCGGCACTCGTCATCGAGCACGTAGGCTCGGGTGTTGGCGACCGGCCGCCCGATCGGCGCGCCGAGACTCGGATCGGCGCCGGTCAGCTCGCAGGTGGTCGCGACGATTGTCGTCTCGGTGGGCCCGTACGTGTTGATCAGCCGGACCCGGCCGCCGACACGTTCGTGCCAGACCGCGACCCGCTCCGGCAACGCCCGCTCCCCGCCAATGATCACCAGCCGCAGGGTGCCGGGCAGCTCGGCATCCCCTTGCCCGAGGGCGACGACGAGGTCGTGCCAGTACGCCGTCGGCAGGTCCAGCACGGTCACGTCGGCGGCGGCACAGGCATCGAGGAACGTCGCCGGGTCGGCCAGCATCCGGTCGTCCCGCAGCACCACGCAGGCGCCACGCAGCAGGGCCGGGAAGATCTCCTCCGCGCTCGTGTCGAACGCCATCGAGGCGAACTGCAGAATCCGGTCCTGCGGCCCGAGGTCGTACTGCTCCACGGCGTGCAGCGTGAAGTTGACCAGAGAGCCGTGCGACACCTCCACGCCTTTGGGCTCGCCGGTCGATCCGGAGGTATAGATGAGGTACGCGACGTCCCCCGCGGTAGCCGCCGGGTCGTCCCCGGTCGACGTTGCGTCGTCGTCGACGAGGATCACCGGCACATCGGTGCCGGACAGCTTCGCCGCCAGGTCCCGGTGACTCAGCACCGCCGTCACGTCCGCGTCGGCAAACGTGGCCGCGATGCGACCGGGTGGGCTCATCGGGTCGACCGGCACGTAGGCGGCACCAGCCCGGAGTACGCCGAGCAGCGCGGCGACCAGGTCCAGGCTCCGGTCCAGCACGATCCCCACCCGTCCGCCCGGCCCGGCTCCGGCCCTCCGCAGCAGGGAGGCGAATCCACCGGCTCGCTCATCGAGCTCCCGATAGGTCAGCGACGCGGTCCCCGCCTGCACAGCGACGGCGTCCGGGGATCGGCGGGCCTGCCTGGCGAACAACGTCGGCACGCATTCTCCGGTGCCCAGCTCACGCGCGGTGGCATTCCATTCCTGTACCGCCTGGTCGCGCTCATCGTCGCCTGCCCGGGGCAGCCCGCCGAGCCGTGCGGCGGGATTGGTGGCCGCCTGGTCCAGCAGCGCGGTGTATTGCCGCACGAAGCGCTCCCCGGCCGCCACGTCGAGGATGTCGTCGCGGAAGCGCAGCGAGCCATGCACCGTGTCACCGAGATCGGCGAACGCCATCTCGAGGTCGAACGCGCTGTGCCGCTGGCCTACCGGGAGGGACTCGGCCCGCAGGCTGCCCAGTTCTCGGACGATGCCGGCGTGGCCGAGCAGCGCCGCAGGAAACGCTGCGGTATCGCCGGGCGACGGCCGGTTGAAGACGAACATCGCCTGGAAAAGCCCGTGCCGGGGGACCGTCAGTTGCTCGGCAAGCAACGCGCTGGGCAAGTCCTGGTGTTCAATGGCGCCGACGACCTGGGTCCGCGCCTGTCGCAACAGGTGCCGAAAGGGGTCGGCGCCGGTGGCCCGGCTGCGAATCAGCACCGGGTTCATCAGGTACCCGACGACGCCCGCGGCGTCGGGCCGCGACCGGGCGGCGAGCGGGGTACCCACCACCACGTCGTCCTGTCCGGTCAGCCGGTGCAGCAGGGCCTGGTAGCCGGCGAGCAGTAGTACGTTCACGGTGACACCCTCGTCGACCGCGCACCGCCGGAGCCGGGCAAGCAGGTCGCCGTCGAGGCAGAACCGGTGCACGCCCGCCGTCTGCGAGGCTCCCGACGGATTCCGGGCGGGCAGTTCCAGCGGTGGCACGCCGGCACCGTACTGCCGTTTCCAGTACTCGAGCAGGTCCTCGCCAGCCGGAGACGGTGCATGGACAGCCGGGGCGGGTGTCAGTGCCTGCCCGGTGTAGAGGGCTGCGAGTTCCCGGGCGAGGATCGTGGTGGACCAGAAGTCGGTGGCGATGTGGTGCGCGGTCACCAGGACAGCGTGTTCGTCGGCGGCGAGACGGTACAAATACAGCCGGACGAGAGGGCCGGAGGCCAGATCGAACGGCAGGGCGGCGTCCGCCGCCAGCCGGGCCGGCAACTGCTCGGGGTCCACCTCGGACCGCACGAACTCGCCACCAGGCCCAGGCCGCCGTACCGGTTCGCCGTCGTGGGCCACGAAATTCGTCCGCAGCCCTGGGTGTCGTTGGACGAGACCATCGAACGCCGCAGCGAGGGCTACCTCGTCGAGTGGCCCGGTTAGCCGGACGGCGGCCGCCGTCGTGTGGGCGGTACTGTCCGGCTCCATCTGATGCAGGAACCACAGCGCCCGCTCCCCCGGCGACAGGACGGTCGACGGTGCCTCGGCCAGCGCAGACCCGACCACCGGCCGGGCACGAGCCGCATCGAGCTGTCCCGCCAGGCTACCGGCGAGGTCTGCCAGACCGGCCCCGGCGAGTACCTCGGCCAGCGGCAACACGACGCCGAGCTCCTGTTCGACCCGCTGCCCCAACTGCTGCGCGGCCAGCGAATCGAGCCCGGCGGCCAGCAGCGGCGACTCCGGCGCGAGGTCCGGCGCGGGAATCCCACAGGCCTCAGCCGCCCATCGACGCAGCGTCTCCACCATCAGCGTTTGACGGTCGCGGCCCTCGGCGGCAAGCAGTTGCGCGCGAGTCGGTGCGGGCCCGTCCGGGGTGGTCTCGCCGCGGCCGGTCTCGTTCCGGCCGAGTTCGGGCAGATCACCGGCGAGCAGCCGCGTGCGGCAGGCTGCCCGCTGCACCTTGCCGCTCGATGTCTTGGGCAGCGAACCGGGCGGGATGAGCACCACCAAAGCGACCTGGACGCCATGCTGCTCGGCGATCCCTCGCCGGATCGCACCTGCGACTGCGGCGATGTCGAGGGTGTCGGCGACGCCGCGGGTGACCTCGTGCACGATCACCACCCGGTCCTCGCCATCGTGCTCCACAGTGAACGCGGCCGCGCAGCCGGGCCGCAACGCCGGGTGCGTCCGCTCGGCCGTCACCTCCAGGTCCTGTGGATAGTGGTTACGCCCCCTGATGATGATCAGGTCCTTGAGCCGGCCGGTGACGACCAGTTCGCCGTCGCGGACAAAGCCGAGGTCGCCGGTGCGCAGCCAGTTCTCCTCGCCCTCGCCAGCAATCCGGGCGTGGAATACCTCGCTGGTGTCCCCCGGCCGCTCCCAGTAGCCCGCTGCGACGCTCGGACCCCGCAGCCAGACCTCCCCGACCTGATCCGGCGCGCGGCGTTCCCGGCTTTCCGGGTCCACCACCGCGATCTGCTGGTCGGCGGCGACCGGGCCGCAGCTGACCGGTCCCCCAGCAGGCCCGGGCACGACCTCACCACGCCTGAGCGCCGCTGGGTCGACATCGCCAGCGGTCGAGGCGAGCGAACCTCCGCTGACGATGAGTGTTGCTTCCGCGAGCCCGTAGCAGGGCAGGAACGCCTCGGCCCGGAACCCGGCAGGGGCGAACGCGGCGGAAAAGCGCTCCATGGTGGATCTACGAACCGGCTCGGCGCCGTTGAACGCTACCTGCCACGTGCTCAGGCTGAGCTGCGCCTGCTGCTCTGGGGTCGTCCGGCGCACGCACAGGTCGTAGGCGAAGTTCGGGCCGCCGGTCATTGTGATACCGAATTTGGTCACCGCCTCGAGCCAGCTCTGCGGTCGGCGAAGGAAGTCGAGTGGGGACATCAACCAGATCGGCAGGCCTGCGAACAGTGGCTGGAGTACACACCCGATCAAACCCATGTCATGGTACGGCGGTAGCCAGCTCAAGCCTCGGGTCTGTGGTGTGGTGTGGAAGAAGTCCTGGATCAGCCGCGAGTTGTGCAGCAAGTTCCCGTGGGTCAGCATCACGCCTTTGGGCGCGCCGGTGGATCCCGACGTGTACTGCAGCATCGCCGTGCTCCCGCGGTCCGCCGTCGGCCGGGTCCACTCATCGGCCGCCGCGTCGGGCACGTCGTCGGTCGTCAACCAGGGCAACCCTATGTCTGGCAACCCTTCGGCGAGTCCCCGCAGCGGCTCGGTGGTCAGCGCCGCTGCGGGACCGGCGTCGGCGACAATCGAAAGCAGACGCGGCAGGGTACGTTCGAAGCGCATCGGGTCGGGCGGAAACGCGGGCACCGCGATCACCCCGGCGAATAGGCAGCCGAAGAACGCAGAGACGAAGTCTGCCCCGGGCGGATAGAGCAGCAGCGCCCGGTCGCCCGCCACCACACCGGCCTCCCGCAGCCGCACCGCGATGGCCCGGGCGGTGCGGTCGAGTTCGCCGTAGGTCCTGGTGGCCGCGACATCGAGATCACCGTCGAGGAAGACGTAGCCCATCCGGTCGGGCTCGTGCGCCGCCCGCCAGCGCAGCAGCCACGCCAGGGTGGTCACCTCGACAGCGCTGCCCACATCTGGAAAGTCGAACCTCACCACAGTCTCCCCCTGCTCCAGATCGCCCTCGGCTTCGCCTCGAAATTACCGTCTGAGCAGGACGTTCTTGGTGTCACATGAAGCAGGGATGGTTGCGCCCACAACGGCACAGCAAGCTCGACGCACCGCCCGCGAAAGGAGCATGCCCATGCGGTTCAATACCCGAGTGGCCGACACCGTGGACTCGCCGATCGGGTCGGCGTACGAGGCGCTCGACCAGCGGATCGGCAAACGCGATCTGCTCGACCTGGCCCAGGCCGCCCCGCAGTACCCGCCGCCGCCGATCGTCGCCGAACGGCTCGCTTCGGTGGCCCGCGACGCCCGCGGCGCAGAGTACACCGAAATCGCCGGACTACCCCGTCTGCGCGAGGCATTCGCCAGGGAGGTCTCCGACGCGTACCGGGGCCGGGTAAGCCCCACGCAGGTGTTCGTGACGGCCGGCTGTAACCAGGCCTTCTGCCTCGCGACGTCGGCGCTCGCCGGGCCCGGCGACGAGATCGTCCTGACCCTGCCGTACTACTTCAACCACGATATGTGGCTACGCACACAGGGCATCGCGCCGGTCTACCTCGAACCGGGACCGGATCTGATGCCGACGCCGGAGGCCGCCGAGGCGCTGATCACCCCGCGGACCCGGGCGATCGTCGTCGTTTCGCCTGGCAATCCCACCGGAATCACCATGCCTCCCGAACGGATCGCCGCGATCGCTGCAGTGGCAGCACGGCACGACGTCGCTCTCGTCCTCGACGAGACCTACCGGTCGTTCCGTGGCACCACCGAACCGGCCCACCACCTGTTCGTCGACCCGGCGTGGGACCGGACGTTGGTAAGCCTGCACAGCTTCTCCAAGGATCTCGCGGTCCCCGGCTACCGCGTCGGCGCCGTGGTCGCGTCACCGGCGCTCGGCGCGCAGATCACCAAACTGCTCGACTGCGTGGCGATCTGCGCGCCGCGGATCGGGCAGGAGGCGGTGCTGACCGGCCTCGTCACCGCAGGCCCGTGGCGACGGCAACGAGCAGCCGAGGTGCGCCGCAGACAGGAATGGTTTGCCGAGGCGATGGCGAACCGGCCGGGCGGGTTCGAACTGCTCTCCGCCGGCGGCTTCTTCGGTTGGGTGCGCCACCCGTTCACCGGACGCACCACCGCCGAGGTGGTACGCGAACTCATCGTGGAGTATGACACCCTGGTGATACCGGGTACCGCGTTCCTGCCGGACGACCGGGGCATGCTGCGGGTCAGCGTCAGCAACGCCGACCGCAGCGCGACCGTGGAATTTGCCGGGCGGCTCGCCGAGTTCGGGAAGCTCAGCCCGTGACGCTCAATAGATGATTCGGTTGTCCGGGGCTGGACGCCACGCGCGCGAGCCCCGCAGGTTGCGGGTGATGTTCAGCCGCTTGAGCCACCGGTCGGTGCCGTCGTAGCGGGCGCGGAACGACTTGCGCCCGTGCACCGCCCGGAAGTTGTCGACGAAGACGAGGTCGCCTGGGCGCAGGGCCACGCCCCGCATGTGCGCCTCGATCTGCTCGCACAGCCCGTCGAACGCCTTCGCCGACCGGCCGGACCAGCCCTCGGTCTTCATGTGGTACGGATCGAGCGCCATGTACGGGTCGTGCCGATCGCCGAAGAGCACCGGGCGCTTCACCGGATCGTCGTTCCACGATTGGATGAGCGCGAAGCTGCGTTTCCGCAGCCGATCGATAACCGGGTCACCGGTGGACACGGCGGTGTTCTCCGGACGGTGCGAGTTGTCCGGCATCTGGGTGAACTCCGCCTCGAACAGCGCCTCGGTGTCCAGCATTGACCAGTCGAGGTCCCCGGCGTCGCAGATCACCGTCTCCACATCATCCGGGTTCTTCAGGCACATCAGCGCCACGTAGTCACCCCGGCACGGGTGGAACGCGTCCTCCGTGTGCCAGGAGAGATGCTGCAGACTGTTGGAGCCGATCTCGTAGTTCTCGTGCCCCTTGATCGGGAGCACGTCGTGCATGATCCGCCCGTCCTGCTGGGTCGCCCAGCCGAACACGTCACCGAGGCGGGACCCACAGAGCAGAAAGAAGATCTCCAACGGAAACGCCCGGGAGCCGTGCTGGCTGTCACGCCAGTGCTCCGGCGTCGGCCCCAGCGCTTTTTCATCGACATCGAGACCGGAAATGAGGCAGACAGCCGACGGCTCACCGAGCCGGTACTCCTCGAGGAAGGTCAGCAGCCGAGCCGGCAGCTGCAGGGCGAGCACCGGCGCCCGCCGGATCAACTCGGGGTCTTCGATGGTGTCGTATGCCGCGACGAGTTCGGCCAGCATCGGCGCGAACTCGGCGTTCTCCTGCCGCGTCAGCGCGAGAGTGTGCACGCGCGTCTCCCTCCTGCACTCAGCAGCCGTCAAATCGGCAGTCTAGGAACAGCCGGCCGGTATGCACTGGTCCCCGTTACACGGGACGGTCGCCCGGCCGCCGGAGCGCTTACCTTTCATGAAGACCCACCTACTGGTGCCGATCCGCGCCGTCGTTCCCGCGTGCGGCGACGTCAGAAGGACATGCAGAGGACTTGACGAATGCCCCACATGGCTAACCTGACCGCGATGGAAGTCGATGCGCTCACCGACATCGACGGCGGCATCAACCTCACCGACGGCCACGCCCGGCTGCTGTTGTCGCCGGAGCAGAAGGCCATCGTCAATCGGATTCCCGAGATGTTCGCCGAGGCGTCGCGGCGCCCGTTCCCCGAGATCGAGCGGGAGGCGCACACCGCGTTCCTGCACGCGATCGGGCAGCGCAGCGCACCGATCGGCACCGGGCGCATCCTGAGCTGCTACTCGTCGACGCTGGCCACCGACATCGTGGCCCGTGCCCTGCCCGCCGGCGCCCGGATCGCGGTACTGCACCCCACGTTCGACAACATCGCCGACCTCTTTACGACCCGCGGCCTCTCACTGCAACCGCTGTCCGAGGCCGAGTTGCTCAACAAGGAGTGGCCCGGCCCGCCGGTCCGCGCGATCATGCTGACCCACCCCAACAATCCGACCGGGCTGGTTACCCCTGAGGAACATCTGCGATCGCTCGCCGAACACGCCGCCCGCAACGGGCAGATTGCGATCGTGGATGCGAGCTTCCGCGGCCAGGTACGCGACGCCCAGTACGACACCTACGCCGTCCTGGACGCGGCCGGCACCGACTGGATCGTCCTGGAGGACACCGGCAAGCTGTGGCCGACGCACGAGCTGAAGATCGGCATGCTGGCTTACAGCGAACGCAACGAGCTGCCGATCGAGCGGGCGTTCTCCGAGTCATTGCTGTCCGCGTCACCGGTGGTGCTGTTGATGGTGACCGCGCTCGCCGCAGACTGGGTCAACGGCGGATACGAGCGGGCTCGGGACCTCGTGTCCCGCAACCGGGCGTTGGTCCGGGACGCGGTCGACGAACTGGGCCTCACTCTGGCCGACCCGGACTCGCAGATCAGCGTGGCCCGTATCGCGCTGCCCGCCAGCGGCCCGGACTCCGCTCTGCTCTACAAGGACTTGGTGACCCGCGGCGTGCACGTGCTGCCCTGCGGCCCGTTTCACTGGGCGGACCCGGCCGGCGGGCTGCGCTTCATCCGGGTGTCCCTGGCCCGCCCTGCTGCCTCGGTCGATAAGGCCGCTCGCACGCTGGCGCAGTCGTACCGGGAACTATCCGCCCTCACCATGCTCTGACGTGCTCGTCGAACGTCGCGGTGGTTGGAGCGGTTGGTCCACACCGCGTCGTCCCGGATCGAGCTGTTTTGCCTGCATCACGCCGGCGGAGCCGCAGCACTCTCCCGTTCCCGGCCACGGCCGCCACCTGGCGCCGTCACGCCGGGCAGCGGTCCAGCTGCCCGGGCGAGCGGACCGGTTCGGCGGGCCCGCGTACGACCGCATGGAATCGCTGATCGAGGTGCTGAGGCGCGTGCTGGAGCAGCCATTCGCGCTGTACGGCACCAGCATGTGCGCCCAGGTCACCTGGACGCTCAGTCACGCTCTACGGGCACGAGCACTGCCCCGGACCCTTTACCTGGCCAGCGACCCCGCCCCGCGCTCGGGACGCGGCAGCTGGAACCCTCGCAAAGCCGATGCCCAGCTCGCATGTTTCCTGCACGAACTGGGTAGCACGCCGTCCGAGGCGCTCGACGACCCGGAGACGTCTGGCGTCCTGCTGCCCACCCTGCGCGCCGATCTGACGCTGCTAGAGCCTGCTGGAATCAGCCGAGCGCGCTGTCCGTCCAGCAGTCCCGCTCGACGTGCCGATCCGTGCATTCGCGACGCCCGCTGACACAGCGTCCACCGCGGAATGCCTGCGCGGGTCGGGCAACGAGGCCTCGGCCGCGTTCACCCTCGGCCTCGTGCCCGGTGGGCATCCTGTTTGACTCCGCCGGTGTCCGCCAAGTGATCCGCACGATCGCCGACGACCTCACCGACCGACGCTGCGCACGCGCGGTGAAGCCTGGAACGATCGTCTCAGGGCTTCACCGCGTGTGCGCGATGGCCTCGCCGCTCAGCCTGCCGGCTTGCCGCCGCTGATCCGGCTGATCAGCGCGTCGAGCTGGGACTGGTCCACGCCTCGGGCGAGCGGAAAGTCCGACCCGGACGGCGCCAGCCCTTCGGCCGGTTCGGGCGCGGCCGCCGCCGGTTCCGGTTCCGGTTCGGCCGCCGCAGCCGACTCCGGGGCGGGTGCCGCGACGGACGCGATCTCGGCCAGCTGCGCCACGGTCGGTTGCTCGAACAGGTCGAGCGGCGACAGTTCTACCCCGGCCTCCTGTGCTCGGGCGACGACCTGGATCGCGAGGATCGAGTCGCCACCCAGCTCGAAAAAGTTGTCGTTGCGCCCGACCACGGTGACCCCTAGGACGTCCGCGACGATGTCCGCCAACTGTTGTTCCAGCGGCGTCTCCGGCAGCACTAGTTCCTCGACCATCTCTGGGCGCTCGTCGCCGGGCGGCGGCAGCCGGTCATGGTCGATCTTCCCGTTGGTGGTCACCGGGATCTGTTCGAGCTGGACGAACACCGACGGCACTAGGTACGGCGGCAGTTCCCGTCCGAGGAATCGGCGCAGATCCGCGATGCTTAGCCGGATCCGGCCCTGTGCCACCACGTAGCCGACCAGCCGCCGGTCGTCCGCCGCCCGCTCGTGCACGGTCGCCACGGCTTGGGCGACCTGTGGGTGTCGGCACATTGCCGACTCGATCTCGGTGGGCTCGACCCGCAGTCCACGAATCTTGATTTGGGTGTCCACCCGGGACCGGAACTCCAGGTTCCCGTCCATGCGCTGCCGTACCAGGTCGCCGCTGCGATACAGGCGGCCGCCCGGGTGAGCCGGGTCCGGATCGGCGATGAACCGTTCCGCGGTCAGCCCCGGCCGGCCCAGGTAGCCGCGGCCCACGCTCATTCCACCGATGTACAGCTCGCCGACCGCGCCGACCGGCACCGGCCGCAGCTCGGCGTCCAGGATCCGCAGATCAGCGAAGGGCAGGGCGGTACCGATCGGCAGGAACTGCAGGTCCGCCTCGGACGCCTTGGCGGGAAGCCGGAAGAACGTCGAGCTCACCGTGGTCTCGGTGATGCCGTACACGTGCATCAGCGGCACGCCGAGCCGTTGCCACATCGCCAGCCGCTCGGGCAGCACCCGTTCGGAACCGACGATCACCAGCCGCAGCGAGGCGGGCAGTTCGGCACCGGTGCCGTTCAGCTCCCGGACCCACTCGTGCCAGAACGCCGCAGGCAGCTCCATCACGCTGACCCGTCCCCGCTCCAACACAGCCGCCAGGTCGATGCCCGGCCCGGTCTGGTCGGCGGGCGGAATGACGACCGCACCGCCGGCCAGCCAGATCGGGAAGAGTTCCTCGATGAGGACGTCGAACCCGGGCGAGGCGAACTGCAGGAACCGGTCGCCGGCGCCGAGCTGGAGCCGGGCGGCGGTGTCCCGGGCGAACGCCACGAGCGAGCGGTGCTCGATGACCACGCCCTTGGGCTGCCCCGTCGAGCCGGAGGTGTAGACCACGTACGCAGCCGATTCGGGTGCCGGCGCCGGTGGGGTCGCGCCGCCGGCATCGTCCGGCAGCTCCTCGATCAGCACGGTTCGCGCCGCCGATCCGGTCGCTAGTGACGCGTGTTCGGCGGTGGTCACCACCACCGGTGCGCCGGCGTCGGTAAGCATGTACGTGATCCGGGCGGCCGGCAGCTGCACGTCGAGGGTGAGGAACGCACCGCCCGCCTTGAGTACGCCCAGCACCGCCACCGCCAGCCGGGGCGCGCGGTCGACCAGGACACCCACCACCGTCTCCGGGCCCACGCCGAGCCCACGCAGGTGACGTGCCAGCCGCTCAGCCTGCTGGTCGAGCTCGGCGAAGGTGACCTGCTCGCGGTCGCAGACGACCGCGGGCGCGTCCGGGGCTAGGGCGACCTGGGCCTCGAACAGCTCGAGGAAGCCCGGCCCCTGATTCGCGGTCACCGGCGCGGGGAGGGCCGGCTCCGTGACCTGAATCAGGTCGGCGTCACCGACCCGCACATCCGGCCGGGTGACCAACCGATCGAGGACCCGTTCGACCTGGCCGGCGAGCCCGACGATCGTCTCGTGGTCGAACAGCTCCGTGGAGTAGTGCCACTGGAGATAGATCTTCCCGCCGGTGGCCTGCACCGCCAGGATGAGGTCGATCGGAATCGGTCCTGGATCCATCACCTCCGGGCTGACCCGCACGCCGGGCGCCTCCCAGACGTCGCCGATCACCCGAAGTACCGAGCCGGGCGCGCTCAATACATTGATCATCATCTGGATGAGCGGGGTCTGCGCAGCCTCCTTCGGCGCCAACTCCTCGATCAGCCGGTCGAACGGAAGGTTCTGGTGGTCGAAGGCGGACGCGACGACCTGCCGGGCGCGGCGCAGCACGTCGAGCAGGGTGTCGTCCCGCGTCACCCTGATCCGCAGCGGCAACGCGTTCGCGAAGCAGCCGATGATCTCCTCGGTCTCGGACCGGACCCGGCCGGTGATGGCCGCGCCGAAGACGAGGTCGTCCTGCTGGGTGTAGCGGTGCAGCACGACCGAGCAAGCGGCCAGGAGCACCATCGAGATCGATACGCCCTCGGGCCCGGCGAGCCGCTCCAGCGCCGCGGTCGTTTCTAGGTCGAGTGCCGTGGTGTGGTGATGGCCGGCGAACGTCCGACGGGCGGGGTACGGCCGGTCGGTCGGCAACGCCAGCCGCGGCGGAATACCCTCGAGAGCCTTCTTCCAGTACGCGAGTTCGTTCGCCATCGCCTCCTCACCGAAGTGTTCGCGCTGCCAGACCGCGAAGTCACCATACTGCGCAGGCGGCGTCGGCAGGTCCGGCTCGCGGCCCGCCCGCAGCGCCGGATACAGCAGCGCCACCTCCTTGAACACGATCGCCATCGACCAGCCGTCGGAGGAGCTGTGATGGGTGCTGATCAGCGCCACATAGACGTTCTCTGCGAGCTTTACCGCCGTGCACCGCATACGCTGCGGCTCGTCCGGCGCGAACGGGCTGGCTACCTCGACGTCGTACAGCCGGCGCACCTCCAGCCGCTGCGCCTCCGGGCCGAGGTGGGTGATGTCGACGACCGGGATCTTGATCGGGGTGACCGGATGGACCACCGAGTACGGAGTACGGTCGATCATCTCGACCGTCGTGCGCAGCGCTTCGTGCCGCGCCATGATCTCGGTGAGGATCCGGCCGAGCAGGTCCAGGTCGGCGTCCTCCGCGGTATCGCCCTCGATCCGGAGCGCACCGCTGATGTTGTTGGACGGACGGAACCGCTCCAGCGCCCACTCGCGCTGCTGCGCGAACGACAGCGGGGTTGGTTTGTCGCGGTCTCGGGGCCGGATGGTGTCGGCGTCGTCCGGCCCGGCCGCTGACGCCAGCGCCGCCACCCGCGATTCCAGCAGTGCCCGCTGTTGTGGTGAAAGCGCCGCGATCCGACTCTGCACGTTGGTCATGAAAGGCTCCCGCCCGTCTCTATGGGTAGTCGGCCCGGGTCGTCGCGCGTCGCAACTCGTCGGCGACGGCCCGGATCACCTGCTGGGTACCGGCCGAGTCGAACAGGTGCCCGCCGCTGACCAGGTCCAGCGTGAAACCGCCGGTGGTCTCGGCCTTCCACTCGCGCATCCGGTCGGGCGGGCCCTCGGCGTCGTCGATGCCGGCGAACGCATTGATTGGGGTCGGCAGCGGCGTCGCCGGGCTGGCGTGGTACGAGTCGACCAGAATCAGGTCGGCGCGCACCGTGGGCAGCAGACCCGCGAGCAGCGCCGGCTCCGCGAAGATCTCCGCCGGCGTGCCACCCATGTGACGCAGATAGGCGATCACGTCATCGTCGGACCAGACGGCCCGGCCTTCCCGGTGCCTCGGTGCGGCGACGTTGGCCAGAAAGAGCCGTGCCGGCAGCGGCAGCCCTTCCTCGCGCAGGCGGTGGGTAAGCGCCCACGCCACCCGGGCACCCATGCTCAGGCCGTACAACGCGTACGGCTCGCCGAGCAGCGGCCGCAGCACGTCGACGAGTTGGTCGAGTAACACCGGCATCCGATCGAGCGGCGGTTCCCGGAAGCGGTCGGCCCGTCCCGGGAGCTGCACGGCGACCGGTTCAATTGTAGTGGGCATCAACCGGGGCCAGTCCCGGTACGTCGCGGCGGTGCCGCCGGCGTGGTGGAAGCAGAAGAGCCGGATGTCCGCAGGCTCCCGCCGGCCGGCCGGCTTGAGCCATCGTGTCCCGACCATCAGCGGGTGCTGAGCGGGCGCAGGTCGGTCCAGTTCTGCTCCACGAAGTCCAGACAGGTCTGTCGGTCGTCCTCGGGGTGCACGATCCGCCAGCCGGCCGGGACCGCGAGGTGGCTGGGCCACAGCGAATGCTGTTCCTCATCGTTGGCGAGAACGAGGAACCGTCCGTCCGGGTCGTCGAAAGGGTTCATGACGCTGACTCCTTCTCCAGGTTGTGCGCCGCGGTGTCTCGGCGGACCCGCTCAGGTGGGTAGACGTAGCGCAACAGCGGGCCGGTCATGGCTGTCGTGACGAGCGTCATGACGACCATCAGCGAGTACAGGGACTGGTCGAGCACGCCGAGTTGCAGCCCGATGGTCAGGGCGATGAGCTCGGTGAGCCCGCGGGTGTTAAGCAGGATCGCCAGCAACGTGGCGTGGCGCGGCTGGATCCCGGTGGCCCGGGCGCCGAGGAACGCTCCACCGAACTTGCCGCCGATCGCCACGAGCAGGATCAGTGCGAGTTCACCGAGCCCGGTGCCGTCCGTACGCGAAAGGTCGACCTTCATGCCGGCGGCCGAGAAGAAGACCGGCAGCAGCACCCATGCGGAGGCACGATCGATCCAGGGCAGCGCGATTCGGCGCAGCGACACCGCACCCTGGCGCGGCATGGTGACACCGAACAAGAACGCGCCGAATATCTGGTGCAGCCCCATCCACTCGGTCGCCTGGGCCGAGAGGAAGAGCCCCACGGCCACCGCAAGGCCTACGCCGATCACCGCGAGCCTGCTGTCCCCGGAGCGCTGGGCAGCGAGACGGGCGAGCAACGGCCGCAGGAACCGCAGCAGCAGAATCGCGAACGGCACCACGAGCAGCACCCGCCAAAGGTCGCCGCCGTCGCCGGCCACCGCGGCGACCACCGCCAGCATGGACCAGGCGAGCACGTCGTCGACGGCCGCGCAGGCTAGGGCGACCCCACCGATGGGAGTGTCGATCAGGCCCTTGTCGGCGAGGATCCGGGCCAGCACCGGGAACGCGGTGACCGCCATAGCCGTGCCGAGGAACAGGACGAAGGCAAGCCGGTTGTCGCTGGGGTGCCGCGACAGCAGGTGCAACGCCAGCAGCGCGCCGAGGCCGAACGGCAGGATCACCGAGCTCACCGACACCGTGGCGGCGACCCTGCCGGCGCCTCTGGGTAGAGCGTCGTCGAGATGCAGGCCGACGAGGAACATGAAGACGGCCACCCCGACGGTGGCGATCAGGCTCAGTGCCGGGCGTACGTCAGCGGGAAAAACCGTCCGAGTCAGCTCACCACCGAACAGCGTGGGGCCGAGCATGACGCCACCGAGGATCTCGCCGATCACCCGGGGTTGGCCGAGTTTCTGGGCCAGCGTCCCGAGTAGCCGCGCCACGACGACGATCACGGCCAGACCCAGCAGCAGGAAAGCCACCTCGTCGACCTTCACCGTGTACTTCCTTCCACCCCGCATTCGAGCAGGACCCCGCCAGGGCGACACCGCCCGCTGCCGGAAACGCTATGGGCGCGCGCGTTCGCGGGTGCAGTCACCGGAACCAGCGACGGACGTCCTGGTAGCGCATGCCGTTAACTGGGGCGGGCACCCGGATGCGAAGGGAACGGCATGACATTCACGCCGACCAGTGACCATGTGCCGCTCGTGGGCGACCAGCAGAATCCGGTGCCAGCGCTGCCCGGTCCGCCGGGCGGCACCCGTTGGTCCTGCACCGGAGACCTCGCGCGACGGCATTCGGATGGCCGTGTCGAGATCCTCGGCCGGACCGGCGACCAGACGCTGTGCACCCGCTACATGCCCGATGCGTCCGGACGGCTGGCGCCCGTGGTGGCACCTCCCGCCGCAACGTCACCGCCGGTCGAAGACGGTGTCCCCACGGCAGTCCCCGCGGCCGAGCTGGCGCGGCCGTTCGAGCTCGGCTCGGCGACGCCGGTCCGGATCCGGCTCCTCCGCGACCCCGACGGCTACGTGTTGCTCGTGGTCGTACACGAAATCGCCGCCGACGAACACTCCCGCGCCCTGACCGCCGCGCAGCTGCGAGGCGTCTACCGGGGCCGCACGGTCGCTGATCCGCCGCTGCGCGCCGCCCACCATGCGCAGTGGCACCGCGATCTGATGGCCGGCCCGGCCGGCACCCGGCACCCGGCGTTCTGGCGGCAGGCGCTGGACTGGCTCGACCCGGCGAAGCTGTGCACCGACCGGTCCCGCTCCGCCGACCGGGACTGGCACGCCGGCACAGTCCGGTTCGCGCTCACCCCGGACGAGGCAAGCGGGCTGCGTGACGCCGTGACCGCACACGGCGTCACCGCCTCGGCGGGGCTGCTCACCGCGTTCCTCGTGGTGCTGTCGCGGCACGTGGACGGCACCGATCTGACCACCGGTGTCCCGGTCGACGGATGCAACCGCCCCGAGCTGGCAACGCTGGTCGCCGCCCTGACCAGTATGGTGGCGCGGGCCCGGATCGGTGACGTGCCCGATTACGCAGGGCTGCTCCCCTGGGTCGGCGCGGCGGTGCTCGCGGTGATCGGCCACGCCACCGTCCCGTACGACGGCATCGTCATGGCGGGGTTGGAGGGCTCGCAGACCGCACCGGATCCGGCCCGGCATCCGTTGTTCGACGCGATGTTCGCGCTGCACGGGATCGCCGAGCCGGCCGGGTTCCCGCTCCCCGACCCGCCGGGGGCGCGGCTTGACCTCTGTTGCCGGCCCGTCCAGCGGGCGATCGGCGGGCTGGACGGCCGGCTCGACTACGCTACCCAGCTGTTCGACGAGGCGACGATCGCCGGGTTCGCCAAGGACTTCACCGCCCGGGTGGGGCGCGTTCCCTCTCTTCTGGAGTGACAACGATGCGTACCGAAAGCCCTCACGGGCCCTACGACCCCTTCTCGTACGAGGTGCAGGAGGATCCCTATCCTTTTTACGCCTGGATGCGGGAGAACGCCCCGGTCTATCGCAACCAGGAGCGCAACTTCTACGCGGTGTCCCGCTACGAAGACGTGTCCACCGTGCTACGCGACCCGCGCCGATTCACCAACCGCAACGGCATCTCGCTGGAGCCGTCGCTGTGGGGCCCGCAGGCGTACAAGAACGTGTTCTTTCTTGCCCTCGACCCGCCGGACCATGGCGCCCTGCGCAGCCTGACCGCCAAGGATTTCACGCCGCGGCACGTCGGCAGACGCGCCAAACGCATCCGCGAGCTGACCAGACGCCGGCTGGATCCGCTACTGGAGGCGGGGGACAGCTTCGACTTCGCCGCCGATTTCGCCGCCGCCGTGCCCAACGACGTCGTCTGCGAGATGCTCGGGATTCCCGAGGCGGACTGGGACACGATCCGGTTCGACACCGACCTGCTGACCAAACGGGAGAGCGACTCCGATGAGCGGTCGCCGGAGACCCTGGCGGCGGCGTTCCGGCTGGCGACCTACTATGTCCATCTGGTCGCCGACATCCGCAAGCATCCGAGCGACAACCTGGTGTCGATCCTCTGCCAGTCGAACGTCAAGGGCGTCAAGCTGTCCGACTCGGAGATCATCGCCTTCATCTTCCTCATCGTCAGCGGTGGCAACGAATCCACCGGGAAACTGATCGGCAGCGCCTGGTACCACGGGTGGCGCATGCCGCAGGTGCAGCGGGCCGGGCTGGGCGGCCGGTACGGCGACTGGATCAACGAGACGTTGCGCTACGACAACTCCAGCCAGATGACGTCGCGGACAGCCACCGAGGACGTCGTGCTGCACGACACGCTCATCCCCGCCGGGAGCCGGGTCGTGGTGCTGCACGCCTCGGCCAACCGGGATCACCGGGTGTTCGACAACCCGGACACGTTCGACATCGATCGCGACACCCGCAAGATGCTCAGCTTCGGTGCCGGACCGCACCACTGCCTCGGCGGCGCGCTTGCCAAGGTGGAGATGGAGATCGTGCTGGAGGAGATCGCCAAGAAGGTTGAGTCGTACGAGGTCGACATCGCGCGCACCGAGCGGGTCCACTCGGCACACCAGCGCGGCTTCCAGCACCTGCCTATCACTGTGAAGCGCCGCCGCACGTCCGGCTGAGACAGGAGATCAGGTCATGACCCACCGGCTCAGCCTCGGGTACGTCAACAAGCCCTCGCTGACCGCCTCCCGCTATCTGCCCGACCCGTTTCGCTCTGGTGCCGGGCGAGCGCCTGTACCGGACCGGTGACCTGGTCCGGTTCCGGGCTGACGGCACCCTGCTCTACCTCGGGCGGTGGGATTTCCAGATCAAGTCCGCGGGCGGCGCATCGAACTGGGTGAAATCGAGACCACGCTACAGCGCCACCCGGGCGTACGCGCACGGCGCCGTTGTGGGTGCCGGTCGGCGTTCTGTGCGGCGCCGTGACCCTGTTCGCACCGGGCGAGAGGAGCTCGCCGCCTACCGGTCGGCCGGCGCGGCACCGGCCCGACAGCGAGGTCGAGTACGCGCGCCGCGCTCGGCGACCCACTGGAAGTGTTCGCGCTCGGCTGGACCTGCTGGGCGTCACCGGCGCCGTCGTCATCACCGGTCCAGGGCAGGGCACGGCGGCGTACGTGACCGGCACCCACCTCGACGTCGGGCGGATACGCCAGCGCCTCGTCAAGAGCCTGCCGGAGTATCTAGTGCCGCGCCGGGTGATCCCGCTCGACCGGTCCCTCGCTGACCTCCGGCGACGGCCACGACCTGGCGGGTCTGCCCTGAACGCAAGTCGCGCCTCGGGACTTCCGGGCGCGCGACTCGTAGGTCACCGGTGGATCAGTTCCTCTACCGCCGACAGCCCTGCGGTCAGTTCGGCCGTCGTCCCGCCGAAGCCCAGCCGTGCGTAGCCGGCGAAGGCGTCACCGAAGCAGGAGCCCGGCACCAGGAGCACCCGGTGGTGCCGGGCGAGATCGTGGCAGAGCCCGGTCACGTCCGGCCTGCCAAGGAACTCCACGAACGTCGAGACACCACCGTCCGGCGGGTTCACCCGGACCAGGTCCGGCAGAGTGCCGGCCCACCGCAGCAGCCGTCGGCGGTTGGCCGAGGCGTGCGCGTGCTGCAGCTTGACGATCTGGTCGGCGTTGCGCACCGCCAGCTCGGCGAAGAACTCCAGCACCGGCGACACGTACAGGGCGATGTAGTCGCGCAGGATCGCGGCACGGGCCAGCAGGTCCGGTGGCGCGACGCACCAGCCGACCCGCAACCCGGCAAGCCCATAGCTCTTGGAGAGTGTGCCGAAGCAGATCGTCTTCTCGTAACGATCGTACGGCAGCGGCAACGGCGCGCCGGTATAAGTCATCTCGCCGAACGCGTTGTCCCACACCAGCCACGCATTCGCCTCGCGGGCGATGGCGATGATCTCCTCCTGCTCGGCGGCGGTGATGCTGACGCCGGTCGGGTTGTGCGGGAAGTTCACCACGATCATCCGCAGCCGGCTGCGCGCCAGTTGCCGCAGCAGCGGCAGGTCGGCCCGGAATCCCTCGCTCACCTGCAGCGGCCACGGCGTGATCCGGCAGCCCCGCCACTTCGCGATGTCGTGCAACTGCTGGTACGCCGGGTCCACGACGATGATCTCGTCACCCGGCTCGACCGCGAGGTGCATCATCAGGTAGATCGCCTCGCTGGAGCCGTGCGTGACCATCACCGGGTCGACATCCCCGCCCGTCCAGCGGTCGGCGAGCGCGGCGCGCAGGCCACCGCCGCCGTAACTCTCACTGTCCCGGATGACCATCGTACTCAGATCGGCGAGGTCGGCGCCGCCGATGGCGAGCAACTCGGCCATGGACAGATCACGTACTCCGCTGCTGCCGATGTCGTGATCGACCTCGTGGTAGTAGCTGCGCATCCAGGCTTCGAGCCGGGCAACAGCGATATCCATGGCGCATGGTCCTTTCCCGCGTGGACTTCCTCCAGGCGACGCTACCGATCGGTTGGACAAGTCGGGACGTCACGTGAACACGGCTCAATCACGGGGCCCGCACCCGTCGTAGCGTCGCCTCGTGGACGCCTGCGAGGGAGTCAGTATGAGCACCCACGACATCGAGGACATCTACGAGTTGTCACCGCTGCAACAGGCCATCCTGTTCCACACGCTCTACGCCGGTGACACCGACGTCTATGTCAACCAGCGCAGCTTCTACGTTGACGGGCCGCTGGACGTCGACACGTTGCTGCTGGCGTGGGAGCAGACGGCTCGCGCGCACACGATCCTGCGGACCTCGTTCCACTGGGAGGGTCTGGACAAGCCAGTCCAGGTGGTGCACCGCGACGTGCCGTCGCAGATCACCAGGTACGACTGGTCCGGCGAGCCGGACCAGCAGGAGCGCTTCGACCGGTTACGGGCCGAGGATCTGACCACCGGGTTCGACCCGGCAGTCGTCCCGCTCCAGCGGCTGCACCTGGTCAAGTTCGACGACCGCCGGCACGGTGTCATCTGGACCAACCACCTGCTGCTGCTCGACGGCTGGTCAGTGCCGATCTTCCTGAACGACGTACTGCGCCGCTATGCCAACCTCGCCTTCGGCACCCCGCCACCCGAGCCGGCGCCCCCGTACCGCGACTACATCGCCTGGTTGCAGCGACAGGATCTGGACGCAGCAAAAGACTTCTGGTCCCGTACGCTGTCCGGCCGGGCCGGGTCCGCCGCACTGGCGCCGCTGCTGCCCGCCAACCCGCATGGCGCCGAGGGCACGCTCGACGAACGCACGGTTCGGCTCCCCGGCGGCGTCGAGACGCGGCTACGAGACAAAGCCGCGAGGCACCGAGTCACCCTCAACACTGTGCTGCACGCGGCTTGGGCGCTGGTCCTGCAACGCTTCAGCGGCGAGGCCGAGGTGATGTTCGGCGTCACCAGCGCCGGCCGCCCGCCCGAAGTGCCCCGCGTCGACCGAATGATGGGTCTGCTCACCAACACCTTGCCGGTACACGTGACGGTGCCCGATGACGGCGAGGTAGGGCCCTGGCTGCACGACATCCAAACGGGCTACACCGCCGTCCGCCGCTACGAGTACAGTCCGCTCGCCCAGATCAAGCAGTGGATCGGCGCGACCGGCACCCAGCCGTTGTTCAACAGCCTGTTCATCTTCGACAACTACTCGCTCGACGTGAGCGCCGACGAGCTCGGCCAGCTGCTGTCGGTACGCCCTGTCGACACGATCGAGAAGACGAGCCAGCCGCTCGTGCTGACCGTCACGCCCGAGCCGCACCTGGCCCTGCGGATCCACATCCTGCGCGAACGGTTCGTACCCGGCGCGGCCGACGAGATCCTCGACTGCTTCCAGGCCGCGCTCGCCGGGCTGGCCGAACACGACCGCGTCGCCGAGATCGCCGCCACGCTACCGGCGCCGGCCACCGAACAGGGCCCGGTGGTGAACTATCGGGACGCGGACGCGACACTACCCGAGCTAATCGAACGGCAGGCGGCCATGACCCCAGACGCCGTCGCCGTCGTCACCGACGATGAGTTCTGCCGGTACGGGGAACTGCTGGACCGGGCCCGGCAGGCTGCGGCCGTGCTCGGCACGCTCGGGGTCGGTCCAGGCGACGTCGTCGGGATCTGTGCCGAGCGGTCGCTGCACATGGTGACCGGCATTCTCGGCGCGCTGTTCGCCGGGGCGGCCTACCTGCCGCTCGACCCGACGCTCCCGGCCGCCCGGCTGGCGTTCATGCTCGCCGACGCCGACGCGCGCGCGGTGATCGCGACGCCCGAGTCCGCCGCGCATGCCCGCGCCGCTGGTGCCCGGACCGTGCTGATCCCGGACGGGTTCCCGGCCACAGAGCAGGGCTGGGTCAGACCTGCGGTGAGCGGCGCCGACCCCGCGTACGTGATGTACACCTCCGGATCAACCGGTCGACCCAAGGGCGTCGTCATCACCCATCGGGCGGTGGTCAACCGCCTTCTATGGACGCAACAGACGTTCGAGCTCGCCGCCGACGACCGGGTGATGCAGAAGACACCGTTCGGTTTCGACGTTTCGGTGTGGGAGCTGTTCTGGCCGCTCATCACCGGCGCCACAATGGTAGTGGCCGCGCCGGGCGGGCACCAGGATGCCGAATACCTGGCCGAGGCCTTCATCCGCCACAAGGTGACCACCGCACACTTCGTGCCGTCGATGCTGCAACTGTTCGTGGACGAGCCCGCTGCGGCCGACCTGCCGCTGCTTCGCCGGGTGATCTGCAGCGGCGAGGCGCTGCCCTACCCTCTGGCTCGGCGGTTCCGCGAACTGCTACCCGACGTGGGGTTACACAACCTCTACGGCCCGACCGAGGCGACCGTCGACGTGACCTGGTGGGACTGCAGCCGTCCCGGGCCGCCAAGTGTAGTGCCGATCGGGTTTCCGGTGGCGAACACCGGCGCGTACGTACTGGACCGACGGCTACAGGAGGTGCCGGTCGGCGTACCGGGTGAGCTGTACCTCGGCGGTGTCCAGCTGGCACGGGGATACCTCGCGCGGCCCGGGCTGACTGCGTCGACGTTCGTCGCCCACCCGCTCGCAGGGCCGGGCGGACGGCTCTATCGCACCGGTGACAAGGCGCGCCGGCTGCGAGACGGGTCCCTGGAGTTCCTCGGCCGACTCGACCACCAAGTGAAGCTGCGCGGCTACCGGATCGAGTTGGGCGAGATCGAGCAGGTGCTGGCCGGTCACCCCGGTGTCCGGGAGGCCGTGGTCGTCGCCTGCGGCCGCGACGACTCCCTGCAGCTCGCCGCATACCTTACGGTGGCCAGCGACACCGCGCCCGACCAGCGGGCGCTGCGCGAGCACCTACAGACCGAACTACCCCGCTACATGCTGCCGGCCACGTTCACCGTACTGCCCGCGATGCCGCTGACCCACAACGGCAAACTGGATCGGGCCGCCCTGCCGGCCCCCGCAGCGAGCGGCGCCAAGTCTCCCGTCCGGGCGCCACAGACCGCGTCCACGCCGGCCGCCGCCGATGAGGAGGCGGTGCTCTCCGTCTACCGCGAGATCCTCAACCTGACCGACGTCGATACCGACGCGAGCTTCTTCGACCTGGGCGGGAACTCCTACGACGCCGTCCGCGCGATCCGCCGCATCGAGGGGGCGACGGTCGGGTTGCTCGTCGCCAACCCCAGCGCGCGGGCGCTGGCCGCGGCCCTGCGCTCTGTACAAGAACCGGACGGCATCCTGCTACGCCTGACCGGCCCGGCGCTAGCCGGGCACACCCTGGTCTGCGTCCCGTTCGGCGGTGGCAGCGCGATCAGCTATCGGCCGCTCGCAGAGGTCTTGCCGCCGGAGGTGGCGCTGCACGCCGTCACGCTGCCCGGGCACGACATCGGTGGCCACCCGGAGCTGCGTCCCCTGGAGGACGTGGCGCAGGAGACGGTGGAGGCCGTCCTGCGAAGCACCTCCGGCCCCACCTCAGTCTACGGGCACTGTGCCGGCGTCGCGCTGGCCGTCGAGGTGGCCCGCCTGCTTGAGGCGGCAGGCCGACGGGTCGAACGGGTACTGCTCGGCGGGTCGTTCCCGTTCTACGATCCGGGTCCGGTCGGCCGGGTCGTGCAGCGTAGCCTCGCCGCCATGGTCAGCCGCGGGTGGCTGAGGGTCTCGGCGAACACGGTCGGGCTCACCGGCAACGACCGCCCTGGCGCCGACGTCGCCGAGATGCGCTACCTGCGCTCGATCGGCGGGTTCGAGGGCGTGGTCGACGACGAAGTGCTGGCGTTCGTCATGCGTGCCTTCCGCCACGACGTCGCCCAGGCCAGCCGCTACTTCTCGACACGCTGGACCCGCAAGTCGGATACGCCGCCGCTGGCAGCACCGATCACCTTCATCGCCGGTACGGACGACCCGCTCACTCCCCGCTACGAACAGCGGTGGCGCATGTGGGAACGGTTCAGCCGCAGCGTCGAGCTGACCACCGTGCCGGGCGGCGGGCACTACTTCCACCAGCAGCAACCCGAGATGGTCGCCAAGATCCTGGAGAGCGCCCTCACATCGGAAGCGCGGCGATGACGGGTACGGTCGCCGGCCGGCTGAGTCTGGCCGACGCCCTCGCGGCCGTAGCCGAGGCGCGGTGTTTCCGCCCGGAGCATCGCAGCCCTCAAGGAAGCCAGCCTGAGTCGCTGGCGATCCCGGCGCGGTTCGGCGGTCACGGATTCGACACGTTGGGTCTCCGCCGCGGTTTCTCCAGCTGGTACGGAACAAAGGCGAGCACGCCAGGGCTGTCCGGCCCGCGATCGATCAAATCGCCGACGTGAATCACCATGGCGTCTGGATCCGTCAGCATAGGCGCCACGGCCTGGGACAGCCGCTCGGCACATCCACCGACGTCACCAATGATCATGATCTCGCCATGTCGACCTCCGCACGGCCGATGCTAGTGCTGCTCCACGTGAGTTCATGGAGGGGTGATCAGGCTGGCTGGTCTCCGAGGTAGAGGTAGCAGGCGCAGTCCAGGCAGTCCTCGGGTGCCGAAGGACAGGAATGGGCAGGACGCTGTCCTGGTAGGTGCTGCGGCTGGCCAGGTATATGGCGATGCACCGCGTGTGCAGGACCCTGATAAAGCGCGGCGGCAGAGGGGATCAGCTCGCCGTCGTTCAGATTGCTGCCGACGTAGGCGAATCCGGTACAGAAGCGGACCTCGACGCGAGCCAGTCAGGCCCGCGGTCCTTGGCTCGGGCGTTGTGTGCCGAGCGTCGTGCCGCCGTCGCCGCCGAGTTGCACGGGCCCCGTAGGACACTCGGTGTCCGCACCCCCGCCGAGCTACTATCAGCCCGTCATAAGCATGAACACCCACTGTTGCAACGACCGAGTTGAATCCGCCGCGTGGAAGAGGTCGGCGGCCTGCCGCCCGATGGCCTGGTATGTAGGAACCTCCGTCAATAGGTGTCGCGGGGTGCGAGGCCGAGGCGACCTTGGGCCAGGATTCGACGGATGGCGCCGAGGCCGACGCGGTGGCCGGAGTCCGAGCAGTTCGCCGTGGATTCTCTTGTGGCCCCAGTGGGGTTGTCCCGGGCCATCCGTCGGATGGGATCGACCCAGCGTGGCCCTCAGAACCTACCGGCCGTAGTGCGGAATTCACGCAGGCGATGAGTCGCACTGCACGTACCCCGGCGACGCACCGGGATCGCCCGGGATCTACTGTGTCCGGGCGGCATCTGTCGTTCCGACCCCCTTTTGTGTGACAGCCAAGTGGCCTGTGGCTGCCCGTAACGTCTGAGCCATGGCACACCCTTCCCCGGCTCGCACCCTCCCCGATCCCGACGAGGGTGCGGAGATCCCTGACCACCCCGTCCCGCCGCGCACACCCGTCGAGGACGCCATCGCGGAGATCTGGTCGGATGTGCTGGGTCGCACGGACGTCGGCGTCCTCGACGACTTCTTCGAACTCGGCGGCCACTCGCTGCTGGCCCCCCGCGTAGTCGCACGGATCCGCAAGACGCTCGGCGTGCACATCCCGGTGATGGACTTCTTCGAGTCCCCGACGGTGGCGGCGCTGGCCGCTGTCGTGGCCGCCCGCTCCACGGCGGAGCCGCAGTTGATCGGACGCCGGACGCCGGACGCCAAGCCGGTGCTCTCCTACGACCAGCAGCGGCTGTGGCTGGAGGACCAGCTGCTGCCCGGCGCGGCGTACAACGTACACGGGCGACGGCGGCTCGCCGGCGACCTCGACATCGCCGCGCTGGAGGCGAGCGTCCGGGTGATCCTGGAACGCCACGAGGCGCTGCGCACCCGCTTCCCCACCGCGGATGGTCAACCGATACAGGTGGTCGACGACGCCGACCCGGACTGGCGCCTGGATGTGCGGGACCTGCGCGACAGCAACGGCGATCGACAGGCGGCGGCGATCGTGCTCGCCGACGAGCAGGCGGCTACGCCGTTCGACCTCGCCGAAGGACCGCTGTTCCGGTGCCAGCTGGTGCGCCTGACCGACACCACGTACGTGCTCAGCGTCACCATGCACCACATCATCTCCGATGCCTGGTCGATCGGGCTCTTCGTCCGCGAGCTGTCCGCGCTGTACCAGGCCGGCGGCGACGCGGCCCGTGCCGGCCTGCCGCCGCTGCCGGTCCAGTACCGCGACTACGCGTCGTGGCAGCGCGGCTGGCTGGTTGGCGAACGGCTCCAGAAGCAGGTCGACTACTGGCATCGCCACCTGGCCGGCGCTCCGCCGACGCTGGCGCTGCCGACCGCACAGCGCTTCCTCTCCGCTCAAGGCGGCGGCGCCGACACGATCCCGTTCGCCCTCACGGTCGAGGAGACCACCGCGCTGCACGAGCTGTGCCGCAGGCACGGAGTGACTCCGTTCATGGCGCTGCTGGCGACCGAGTCGGCGGTACTGAGCCGATGGTCGGGGCAGTCCGATGTGGTCATCGGTGTGCCGGTCGCGAGACGCGGCAACGCCGACACCGACAAGCTAATCGGCTTCCTGGTCAACACCCTGCCGATGCGGGTGGAGCTGTCCAGCGCGGCGACCTTCGCCGACCTGCTCGCCCAGGTGCGCAAGACCTCCCTGGACGGGTACGCGCACGCGGACGCCCCCTTCGACATGCTCGTCAAAGACCTCCAAGCTAGCCGCGACCCGCGCCGCACACCGCTGTTCCAGGCTGTGCTGAACGTCGTAGGCGGGCCCGAGGTCGAGTACATCAGCGGCATCGAGGTCGAGCCGATGGACGAGGCGCCGACAATGCCGAGCAAGTTCGACCTCGCGCTCATCGCCCGTGAGCGGGAAGGCGCCCTGCGGCTGGAACTCTACTTCAACGCCGACCGGTTCCGGGTCGAGATGATGCGGCTGCTCGCCGAGCACATCGGCACCTTCCTGCGCGCGGTGCTGGCCGACCCGACCCGCAGCATCCTGGACTACCCGCTCGGGCCCGCACCACCGCCGCAGGAACCGGCCCCGGTGGATCGCGCCGCCCCGCACCTGGCGGTCGCCCGGCACGCCCGCGGCGCCGACTGGGTCGCGGTCGTCGACGCCGACGGCGAGTGGGGGTACCGGTGGCTCGACAGTGCCGCCGCGAAGGTGGCCGCTGTCCTCGACTCCCGGGGCGTGCGGGCCGGTGGCCACGTCGCGGTCGTCCGCCGCCGCGGCGCCGCCTTCGTTGCCGCACTCGTCGGCTGTCTACGGGCGGGCGCGACGTTCACGGTGACCGAGCCGGACAGTGTGGTGGCGGTGCGCTACCTCGGTGCCGCGCTCCTGCTCGACGTGCACCCCGACGGGGAGTCCGCACCGGACACGGTGGAACTCGGCGGAATCTTCGCCGGGGAGCCGCCGGCACCGGACGACGCGGACGCCGCCGAGCCGGGTAGCGACTGGGCAGTCGAGCGGTTCGGGCTGACCAGCGACGACCGGTTCGCGGTGCTGTCCGGACAGCCGGGTCACCTGATGTCGGCGCTCGCCAGCGCGTTCACCGCCGGCGGCACCCTGGTACTGTCCGACGGCCCGGTCGCCGGCGACGTCGCCGGCTGGCTGCGCGACAAGGCGATCACGGTGGCGTATCTGAGCCCGCCGGTGCTCCGCGCGGCGGGGTACGGATCGGACACCACGGTTCCGGCGCTGCGCTTGGCCTTGGTCGGCAACAACGGCGAGCTGATCTCGCACGACGTCACCGCGCTGCGGCGGCTGGCCCCGGGCAGCCGGTACGTTGCCGCCTACCGGACCCGTCCCGACGGCCTTCCCCTGGCCACCTACGAGGTGCCGGCGAACTGGCAGCAGGAGACCGCGCCACTGCGGGTGCCGCTCGGCACCGAACTGGACGGCACGCCGGCGACGCTGCGCCACCCGTCGGGGCAGGCAGCCGCAGTCGGCGAGGTGGCCGAACTCTGCTTCGGCTCCCAGCAGACCGGTGACCTGGGCCGGCGGTGGCCGGACGGAACGCTGGAGTTTGTCGGCCGGCTCGGCGCGAGCCCGCTGATCGACCCGGTCGAGACCGCCGGCGCCCTACGCGACCTGCCCGAGGTACGGGACGCCGTGGTCACCGAAAAGGTCGGCATGGACGGCGAGACCACGCTGGTGGGATACCTGACCGGACCCGACCCAGCGCAGGGGACAAACCTTCGCCAGCAACTGATGCTGCGTCTGCCCAGCTTCCTCATCCCCAGCCACTTCGTGGTTCTGGACCGGCTGCCACTCGCGGCGGACGGCACGTACGACCTAGCCGTCCTCGGCGAACACGACGCGGACGGCGGGGCCGGCGACGAATACGTCGCCCCGCGCACCCCGATGGAACGGCAGCTCACTGACATCCTCCAGGAGCTGCTCGGGCTGGACCGCGTCGGCATCCACGACAGCTTCTTCGAACTCGGCGGGTTCTCGCTGCTGGCGACCCAGCTCACGACGAGAATCCGGGAGCAGTTCAACGTCGAACTGTCGCTGCGGGACGTCTTCGAGTCACCCACCGTCGACGAACTGGCCCAGCTCATCGTCCGTACCCAGGGCGAGCTGGCCGGCGTTGAGGACCTAGAGGCGCTGCTCGACGAGATCGGTCCAGCCGAGCCGGAGCGCGGGTGAGATCGAAGATGGTCGGCGAGTCGGAGCACCTGGTCCCGCTGGGCGGCACCCGCTGGACGCTGTGGCGGGAGAGCGCCCTGCGCGGCGCGGGCTTTCCCGCCGAGCGGTTCACCGAGATCTGCGACGACGAACTGGCCGTCGCCGCGGACCTGCTCGACGACGCGGTACCGGCCACGCAGGAGCGGTACCGGAAGATCTTTGCCGAGGCTGCGGACCGGCTCAGCGCCGCGATCCGCCGTACCGCCGGGGAGAGCACCTTCCGGGAGGCGGTGACCTGGCAGAACCCAAACCTGATCCGGGACTGCCTGGACAAGGCCGCGGCCGGCGAGCCGCGCAACACCCGCGGCCGGGGGCACGAGCAGACAATCGTCAACTACCTCCAGCGGTACTGCCTCAAGAACGACACCGTCGGCTTCTTCGGGCCGGTCGGCTGGGCCCGGATCGGTCCGGAGGACATCGGCCTGATCAGCGAGCCGGGGCCGCAGCTACTCGCCCGACGCACGGCGTACTTCGAGGGCTGGGCGATCGACGCGGTCGCGGACACGATCGCCGCCCGCCCGGAGCTGTGGCCATGGCTGCGCCCCCGTGTATCGCCATCCACTGTGGTCATCGGCAGTTCGCTGCGGCTGCCGTTCCGCAAGCCTGTCACGCTGACAGCTCAGGAGTTACAGGTCCTGGCCCGCTGCGACGGCCGGCGTACCGTACGGGACATCGCCGGTCACCCGCTTGACCCGGCGACCGTCGCGACGCTACTGCGGCTGCGCGATCACGGCGCGGTCCGTATCGACCTCGGCGTCCACCTTGTCACCTGGCCCGAGCAGGAGCTCTCGGAGCTGCTGGACGCGATCGGCGACCCCGCGGTGCGAGCCGGTGCCCGCAAGCCGCTGGAGGAGATGGTCCACGCCCGGGACGCCCTGCACGCCGCGGCCGGCGACCCGGACCGGCTTCTCCGGGCGATGGAAGCGCTAGCAGAGACGTTCTCCCGGATCACCGGCAGCGCCGCCACCCGCCGCTCCGGCACCACCTACGCCGGGCGGACACTGGTCTACGAGGACACCGCCCGCGCCGGTGAGGTACGCGTGGGGCGCCGGCTCACCGACCCGCTCGCCCCCGCCCTGGGGCTGATGCTCGACAGCGCGGTGTGGCTGGCGAACGCGGTCGGCGAACGGTACCAGGCCAAGGCGCTGGACGTGGTGGACCGCGAGGCAGCCCGCACCGGCAAGCCAGCGATGCCGCTGCTCCAGCTGCTCACCTCTGTCTTGCCGGAGCTGGCCCGGCTGGCCCAGGGCGGCGCCGGTTCGGAGATCGTGGACGAGTTCGAGATCGAGTTCCAGGAGCGCTGGCGCCGGGTGCTCGACCTGCTGCCGGAGCGGTTCGAGCAGGTCCGCGAGCACCAGGTGACCAGCGACGAGATCGCCGAGCGGGCGGCGCGGGAGTTCGCCACATCGGCACCGCTGTGGAGCATCGCCCGCTGGCACTCCCCTGACCTAATGATCGCCGCGACCGACCCGCAGGCACTCGCCAGCGGCGACGTCGACTTCGTTCTCGGCGAGCTGCACGCCGCAACCAATACGCTGGAGAGCAAACTTTTCATCGCCCAGCACCACGAGCCCAAACGCCTCACCGCCGCCTCCGCCGCAGTCGGCTTCACCCACCGGGTCTTTACGATCCCGAGGATGGACGCGCCGCAGACCACCACCCGGATGTCGCGCGCCGTCGAGCTGATGCTGCCCGACTACACGTACATCTGCGTCGGTGCCGAGACCTTCGAACCGCCGCCGGGCGCCACCGTGGTCTCCGCGCTGGACATGGTCGCCGAACGCCAGGGCGACGAGGTGGTGGTGCGCCATCGTACCGGTGCCGGCCCCGCGCACCGCTTCCTCGAGGTTATCGGCGAACCGCTGTCGGTGCTCGCCTCCAACGCGTTCCACCCCTTCGCCGGCGGCCGACACCGGCCCCGCATCACGATCGACCGGCTGGTCGTCGGCCGCGAGTCGTGGACGCTGCCGGCGTCCGGCGCGACCTGGGCGTTCGTCAAGGACGAGGACAAGCGGTACGCGCAGGCGCGGCGCTGGCGAGCGAAGCACGAACTGCCCGAGCGGGGCTTCGTGCGGGTGGACGTGGAGAGCAAGCCGATGGCCGTCGACTTCCGCAGCCTGCCCCTGGTTAATCTGCTGGCGAAGTCGATCCGGCGGACCGCCGGGTCGGGCGCCGGCAAGGTCACAATCACCGAAATGCTGCCGGACGTTGACCAGCTCTGGCTGCGCGATGCCGCCGGCAACCGCTACACCGCCGAGCTGCGCATCGTCGCCATCACCCCGGAGTGACCACGCCCGCACATGTTGACGCGGCAGCGGGGGCAAAGTGCCGGTCAGCGGCGGGTGACTGCCGTGGGGAGCTTGGCCCAGCCGCGCTGGTGCGGGGAGTGGATGGCGCGGGCGTTACTCAGGTCGATGTCGTAGTCGCTGACCACTGCGCCCAGCTCCTCCAGCGCCACGGTGATCTCCAGTTGGGCGAGCACGGCGCCGAGGCAGAAGTGCGGTCCGTGGCCGAAACTGATCATGGCGCTGGTGTCCCGGTCGAGGTCGAAGCAGTCCGGGTCGGGGAAGACTGCGGCGTCCCGGTTCGCGGAGCCGGGCAGCAGGGCGATCCGCGCCCCTTCCGGGACCCGGACGCCGTGGATCTCGGTCTCCCGGGTCAGCGTGCGGGCCATCATCTGGCTCGGCGAGTCGTAGCGCAGTGCCTCGTTGCCCCAGTCCGTGGACCGCCCCTTCAGCCCGGCGCGGGCCACGTCCGGGAAGCGCCAGCCGTGGTACCAGGCCAGGCCGATCTGCTTGCCGGTGGACTCGTTGGTGGCGCTGACGAGTAGGAAAAGGAACGCGACGAGCTGGGAGTCGGTGAGCGGCTGGCCGTCGACCTCGGCGGCGATCATCGCGGAGATAAGGTCGTCGGCAGGGCGTCGGCGCCGCTGGTTGACGAGGCCGACGTAGTAGACCGCGAGCCGGAAGCCGGCGTCGATGGTGTCGGCGGATCGCACATCGGCGCCGTCCTCGCAGTGATTGAGCAGGTCGTTGTCTGCGCGGATCCGGTCCCAGTCCTCGCGTGGAATGCCGATCAGGTCGCACATCACGTCGTTGGGGACGGCTGCGGCGAACTCGCCCGCGAAGTCGAACGAGGGGCGCTCCAGCAGCGGCAGCAGCCGCGCCCGGGTCAGCTCCCGCACCCGCGGCTCGGCTTCCCTGACCCACCGCGGCTTGAACGTGGTGCCCAGCAGCCGCCGCATCGCGCCGTGCTCGGGCGGGTCCATGGCGAGAAAGAAGCTTGTCTTGACCGCCTCGGGACCCCACAGGTCCGGTTCCAGCGAAATGCCGTTGCGGCTCGAGAAGAGCGAGGGATTGCGCAGCGCGGGAAGCACGTCCTCGTACCGAGAGAGGGCCCAGAAGTCCCGCGCCTCGTTGCGGTACAGCGGCGCGTGCTCGCGCATGTACGCGTAAGTCGGGTAGGGATCCTCGTGGATCCGGTACGAAAAGGGATCGTAACCGGGAACATCGGTGATCGCATCCATCGACAGACTCCGTACCCGCGAGAAACATGCCCCAAGGGAAACGTATGGCGCGGACCGTACCCGGTCGTGTCCCGTAAACACGGTGCCGGCCACCGCTTTACATCGTGTCGGACAGCTGGCCGGTCGGGCTGGTGCTGCGCGAGCTTCCGCCCTGTACCTCGCCGGCGGCGACCCGGAGCGCGCCGGGCGGCCGCCGCTGACCGTCCAGTACCGCGACTACGCCACCGACGCAGCGGCCCCACAACCCGGGTACCAACAAACCCGAATCCTGCGGCTACTCCCCGTCGACCCCACCCAACCCCGCTGGACATGACCGACGACCACTCGGCCATGGGTGGGTGACGAACTTCCGGCGTGTCGCTGCCCGGTAAACAGCGAGGCCTCCGGTAGATGGCTTATCGACCAAGACGAACCATCAACACGGAGACCTCGTGACCAGCGTAGCGGTGACAAGGCGGCACGACCTGACCGACGCTCAGTGGGCAGTCCTGGAACCACTCCTACCCACCGCACGCCGACCGGGGCCGACCGTCCACATCAACGAAACGGCAGCTCATCGACGCGATCCGGTGGCGCACACGGGCCGGCGCCCCGTGGCGGGACATCCCCGACCACTACGGCTCCTGGGCGGCGGCGTACGCCCTGTTCCGCCGGTGGCAGCGCGACGGCACCTGGGCACGGATCCTGACCGCGTTACAGGCCCTGGCCGACGCGGCGGGACGCATCGTCTGGGACGTGTCCGTGGACTCCACGATCACCCGAGCGCACCAGCACGCCGCCGGAGCGCGTAAAAGGGGGATCTGCAGGCCGAACCACCCGGTGGTACCGGGTCGGAACCCGACGACCACGCGTTGGGGCGTTCCCGTGGCGGACGGACCACGAAACTGCACCTGGGCTGTGAACAGGGCCGCAAGCCGCTGTCGATCGTGCTGACCGGCGGGCAGCGTGGCGACAGCCCGCAGTTCACGACGGTCCTCGACGGTGTGCGGGTGCCCCGGCTGAAGTCCGGCCGGCCCCGGACCCGTCCGGACCGGGTGCTGGCGGACAAGGCGTACACGTCGAAGGCGAACCGCGCCTACCTGCGTCGACGGGGTATCGCCACGACGATCCCGTCCAAGGCCGACCAGGACGCCAACCGGCGCGGGCTGGGGTCGAAGGGCGGCAGGCCACCGGCCTTCGACCCCGAAATCTACAAGCAACACCACGCGGTCGAGTGCGGCATCAACCGGCTCACGCGCAACCGTGCCGTCGCGACCCGCTACGACAAACTCGCCGTCCGTTACGAGGCGACCGTGCAGGTCGCAGCGATCAACGAGTGGCTGTGACCGACTTCGATACACGCCCTAGACGGGTTCGTCGCCGAAGGTGAGCAGTTCGGCGTTGACGCCGCTGAGCCGGTCATTGTGGATCATCAACCGCGCGGAATAGAGGTCGCGCAGGTGACGTCCGACCGAGAAGTCCCCAACTTCCGAGTAGCCGGCCATCCCGCAGACCTCTAGGGCGAGCTGCGCGATCCGGAGCGCGTCGATGGACACCTGCATCTTCAGGGCGTTGGCGCGGATGCCGAGTGCGCCGCCGCGCGGGTCAGCAGCGTAGTCGGCGGCGAACTGGCGGATCGAGTCCTTGATCATCTGACCGCGAGCGTGCGTCCAGGCCACGCGCGGGTCGGGCGCGGCGGTGCTCTTGCGCAGCTTCAAGCGGTTGTAGGCGATCGCCCTGCGCAGGGCGTCATCGGCAATGCCCGACCAGACGGCGGCCCAGAGGAGGTGGGACAGCGGGACCATGCGCTGCGTCGCGATCTCGCTGAACGGCTGCCGCAGTACCTGCCAAGGGCGTACCACCGCGCTGATCGCGTACGGCGCGCTGCACGTGCCGCGCATCCCCAGCGTGTCCCACGATCCGGTCTGCCGCAGTGTCGCCTGGCGCGCCTCGACCAGCACGAGCACCTGGTCGCCAGCTGCGGCCTCGGGGTCGCGCCGGGCGGTGACCAGGAACGCGTCAGCGGCACCGGCGTAGGAGACGGTCGGGGCCCGCTTGACGATCTCGACGCCGCCGGGCACCGGCCGAACCGCAGCCTTGCTCATACGCAGGTTGCCGCCGACCCCCTCCTCGGAGGTGACGGAGGCGATCAGCAGCTGTTCCCGGGCGGCCCGCCGGAGGTAGTCGGCGACCTCGGGCTGTTGATCCGCGCTGGGCTCCATGCAGCCGAGCTGGATCTGGTGCATCGCCCAGATCATCGCCGTCGACCCGCACAGTGCCCCCAGCCTCCGGCCTATCTCGCTGAGCCGTACCGCATCGAAGCCCGGACCGCCGTACCGCGTCGGGATCGCCGCCGACATGAGCTCGGCGCTCCTGAGCGCCGCGACGCTCCGGTTGGGAAAGGCTGCGGCCTTGTCCGCCTTGACCGCTTCCTCAGTGATGACGGCACGGGCCGCGTCCACCGCCCGCAGCGCGTCGGCCAGGCTCAACGCGGTGGTACCGGCGCGGCTCATCTACCATCTCCGTTCAGCAGGGTGCTCTCCACGATCTCCGGCTGCTGTTGGTGAAAACAGTGACCACCGCGTGGCGCGGTGGCCACGTCGACGGTCGTGCTGAGGAAGACCGGTACCGACCAGCCGCCGAGCAACAGGTGATGCGTCAAACGACACCGTGAATGCGGCCGTCGAACTTGATGAGTTGCAGCCGCCGCATCGGCGGAACTGCCGGATCGAAGCCAGCTGCCACGTCTTCGGCAATCAGCTGCTTGAAGCGCTCGTCCTGGTCCGCTAGGCCGGACCAATCGTACTGGATGATCCGTGGCGGCACGTCCCGGTGCACGTTCTGAACCGACCGATCCATCCACTCCCCAGTGGAACGACGTGCGCAGGATCGTGTGCGCACGCGTGGTCTGCTCCCACGCCTGCCGAAGCATGTCGACGTCCCGATACCCTGCCACGAGGGAAATACGCCGGTTTAGATACACGTCGGCGTCGCCGTCGCCGAAAATGCGGAACAGGAGTCCCTGTTGGAGCGGCGACAGCTCATAGCTATCCTCGAAGTCGCCGACGTTCATCCCTGACTCCCTGGCAGCGGCCAGCCACATGGCCGACGGAGGAAGGCCGTCCACATGGTGGTGACGCTACCGGCAGGTCCTGGCACGAGTGCGTCACATGAACGGGGGATGAAAGCCGGCTCGCCCTCCGGTCGGTGAGCCGCCTCTACGTGACCCCTTTCCTCCTCGGCATCACCGCGTACCCCACCGGCCAATGGATGGTCCAGCAGGCCTGCAGCCTCATCATGGACCGGCCAACATGCCGGCCGGTTCCGAGCCCTCAGCCGCGACCGCGACGGCAAGTACACTCCGCCTTCGACCAAGTCGCCGCAGCCGAAGGCATCACCGTGGTCAAAAACGCTACCCCACGCGGGTGGTCGTGGTGACCACCTCGTTCGTGCCGCCGGTGATCCCCAAGGTGGCCCGGACGGCGGTGTCGGTACCGTGCGGGTGCCGAAAACCTCGTCCGTCCTGGTCACGACCTTCTTGAACACTGAGATCCGAACTCACTTGCACCCTTGACTCCGCCCTCCCTGGCGCGGCGGGTGATCGACGTTGAGCGGTGCGCGAGGATGACTTGTTGTGCTGCTGCGACGGGCCTACCTCGGCGTAACCAACACTTTCGCGCTGCTACGGCTGCTGCCGATGAGCGACCGGGACAAGGATGCCGAGATTCTCGTGCTGCGCCACCAGGTCACGGTCCTGCAGCGGCAGCTGCCTGGCGAGACGGTCCGGTTCACCCCGGCTGACCGGGCGTGGCTTGCTGCTGTGCTCCACCGGCTACCCCGCGACGTGCTGCGCAACCTGCGACTGCTGGTCCGCCCGGAGACGGTGCTGCGCTGGCACCGTGACCTGATCGCTCGCCGGCACGCCAGAATCTCCCGACCCCGGCGGGCCGGCCGGCCACGTACCGTGCGGTCGATCCGTCGGCTGGTGCTGCGCCTGGCACACGAGAACACGACGTGGGGGTACCGTCGCATCCACGGCGAACTGCTCGTCCTGGGTGTGGAGGTCGCGGCTTCCACCGTCTGGGAGATCCTGCGGCAGGGCAGCCCACGGCGTGGGTTGCGGCCGCTGGTCTCGACGAAGGCGTCCTTGGAGTCGACTGCCGCCAGGTAAGCGCTCGAGTAGCGGTCGTGTTTCGGCAGCCCACCGGCTGTACTGAGCGCAGGCTCCGCACATGGCCCGCCCGCCGAAGGGGTGGCTGCAGCCGCACTCGCCACAGCAGGCGCATGGGGTGCAGGGATGCGCAACTCCCTCGGCATCGAGGACCATCGGTTCCTGGTCGCCGAGCGCAGAGCCAACCCGTCGGCGATCCGCTCGGCCTGGTCGACCGCCGCGAGCAGTGTCTCGGCGAACTGCCGTGCCGTCGGCTCGTCGAGCAACAGCCGCAGCAGTCGAATCTGCACCGGGGGTGAGTCGTCGTCATCGTTACCGATGAACAGGCCCATCGTGACGACACTGATCGGCCCGGCCAGCGACGCGGGGCTGTTCGAGGTCGCCGGTTCGTCAGAGCGTGGGCCGCGGCGGTGGTCGCCGCGCCGCGGGTGGCGTCGACGGCGTCTCGGGTGCTGTACGAGGCGCTGGCCTCGGTGTTCACCTGCCTCGGGTTCGACGCCCTGGACGACAAGGTGTTCCAGGACCTGGCCATCGCGCGGATCGTGGAACCGACCTCGATCCGCGACACCGGCCGGGTACTGACCGACCTGGGGTGTCAGCCGGCCAGCGAGAAGGCGATGCGCCGCACCCTGACCCGCGCCCACACGAGCGCATACCGGGCCCAGATCGCGCGGCTGTGCTTCGCCCACGCCCCGCCTCGCCGCTTGACGCAACCCATAGGGACAGCCCGTCCACAGGCCGGTCCACGAACTGGGCGCCCTCGCTGCGGAGCAATTGCATAGGTCGGTCACGCTATGTTCTGTCGTCAGTGCGGGCTGCGGTGGTGGGAGGTCGGTTTGAGACGCCGTTCGGTGCTGATGCTATCCGTTCTAGCACTGGGGTTGAGCCTCGTGTTCGCGCTGGTGGGCAATATGGCCACGGGCACGGTGGACCCGCCCGAGTCGTGGCGGTGGTGGGCACCGGTGATGTGGACGATGGCCGCGCTGGTGGCGGCCGGCTCGCTGCGGGTGGCGTATCTCGTGTTTTCCCGGTCCGAGGTTGTGGGTGGTGCGGATGACCAAGTCATCACTGATCTGGCGGCTCGACTGCGGCAACAGTGGTCGGGAGAGGCGGTGCGGCGGGAGGTAACCCGGCCGGCACCGTTGCTGGTTACATGGCGTTCGACCGGACGGCCGGCAGCGAGCAGGCAGGCGGTACTGGGCAATCCGCTGGGTGGAGACTGGCTGCAGTTTCCACTGCGCGGGCACACCGATCTTCCCTCGGACAGGCGGAACCGTGGGGGTGAGCAGAGCGGCATCAACCAAGAGATCGTGACGGCGTTTCGAGAGCTGCCCCGGCGACATCTGTTGGTACTGGGCGAGCCCGGCGCGGGCAAGAGCGTGTTCGCGCTGCTGCTCACATTAGGACTGCTCAATACTCGCAGGGACGTCGGCGAGGCTGATGTGCCGGTGCTGCTAGCGATCAATACATGGGATCCGGCCGTTTCGGTCGGTGAGTTTCTAGCCCGCCGGGTCGCCGAAGACTATGCCGAGGTGCTCGAGCCGTACGGAGATCCGCGACGGGTGGCCGACCGGCTGGTCGAGCACGGAAGGATTCTGCCTGTACTCGACGGGCTGGATGAGCTGCCAGCTGCGGCGATCGTCAGGGCATTGAAGCGCCTTGACACGTATGCGGCAACGGGCCGACCATTGGTGGCGACCTGTCGTAGCCGCGAGTACGAGCAGGCAGCCACCGGCTCGGAGACGATTCTAGCCACCGCAGCCGTGGTAGAACTGGAGCCGGTAACCATCGACGCGGCGATTGCCTACCTGTCCTATCCGGAACCGGCTCGGCAGCGCTGGGAATCGGTTTTCGCTCATCTCAGGAGCGTCCATAGCGCGGACGAGCCCACCTCCGCAGCGAGACGTGATCCTGTGAGGTCTATTCACAGGCAATCCTGTAGAAGTGCAGCCCGATGACACAGGAGATCGTTTCCGTGAAGGTCGCGAGCGGTCTGCGGTAGTCGGTGTGCAGGATTCTCCAGG